>CAXTRN010000039.1:0-22673 GCA_964246645.1 uncultured Acidobacteriaceae bacterium | reverse complement strand
CAATTCTGTGGCGGGAGCAAGGCACCGCAAACTGCAGGTCTCTCCACTGCGCGCTTTGCGCTTCGGTCGAGATGATTATTCTGTGGCGGGAGCAAGGCACCGCAAACTGCAGGTCTCTCCACTGCGCGCTCTGCGCTTCGGTCGAGATGACAATTCTGTGGCGGGAGCAAGGCGCCGAACTGCAGGTTTCACCAATCCGCGCTGCGCTTCGGTCGAGGTGGCACGGGATAGGTATAAGTAAACCGCTCTACTCTCTCGGCCGGGAGCCGTCGATCAGGATGTCGACGATTCTGCGTGCGCTTCCTTCCCAGCCCGGCATCGATGTGGTGTGAAAGATGCCCACAAGGGCACGCACGATGTCACCGGGATCGGTTTCTTCGCGCAAATCGCCGCTGTCGACCGCCCGCTGCACCATGGTGCGGAACGTGCTGTGGATCAACCCACGCGTGCCTTCCACCAGGCGCATGGACCCGCCGGTAAACGTGTCCAGAGCCGGCAGAATGAGCAGTTTATGCGCGACATAGTCGATGAACACAAGCATCCAGGCACGCAGCGCCTCCAGCGGCGGCAGAGTGGCGGTGTACCGTTGGCCGGCTGCGGTCAGTGTTTCCACATGGCTGCGATAGACCGCTTCAATCAACGCATCGCGCGTGGGGAAGTGACGGTAAAGCGTACCAGGGCCGATCGCCGCACGGTGGGCGATGTCGTCCAGCGTGGCCTGTGACCCATGTTGGGTGAAGGCTTCGAGCGCAACCTCCAGAATGCGCTCGCGATTCCGCTGCCCATCCGCGCGGGGTTTGCGAGCGGTTGGGGAAGGCGAAGCCCGCTTTTTCGGCATACCTCAGTGTCGCAGAAAAATTTGGGCTGAGTAGCCAGAACCGGAGACTGTCTCCGTTATACTATAAACGGAGAGTACCTCCCCTTACGCGGGAGGTGCAGGGAAACACTTGGCGCGATCCGCTTCAGGCGCGCCGGCAAAGGGCAGGAGGAGGATGTATGCGCATTTTTGTAACGGGAGCTACAGGCTTTATTGGGACGGAGCTGGTGAAGGAGTTGTTGAAGGCGGGGCATCAGGTGCGCGGGCTGGCGCGGACCGACGTCGGCGCCGAGCAGCTGACCGCGGCAGGCGCTGAGGCGCACCGGGGCAATCTCCAGGACCTCGACAGCCTGCGCCGCGGAGCGACGGGCATGGATGTTGTCGTGAACCTCGCGTTCAACCACGAGGACATGTCGAAGTTTGCTGAGCATGGCAAGGACGAGCGCCAGGCTGTGGAGGCGCTGGGATCGGTGCTTGCACCGGGCAAGCTGCTGGTGGTGACTTCCGGCACCGGACTGGCCAGTGGCGGGCCCGGTCATGTGCGTTTGGAAAGCGATCCGCCAGTGGGCGCGGACGTTATGCCCCGACAACCGGAGGATGTCGCGCGAGCCGTAGCCGAGCGCGGTGTCCATGTGGCGATTGTGCGCCTGCCGCAGGTGCACGACACGCGCAAGCAGGGATTGGTGCCTTTTCTGACAGAAACGGCTCGCCAAAAAGGCGTTTCAGCCTATGTGGAGGAGGGCGCCAATCGCTGGGCGGCTGCCCCGCTCGCCGATGTGGTTCAGCTGTACCAACTGGTGGTGGAGCGGACTAGCCCCGGGGTGACGGTGTACCACGCGGTGCAGGAAGAGGGCGTCCGTTTGCGAGAGATTGCGGAAACGATCGGCCAAGGGCTGAAAGTTCCGGTGGTCTCGCTCAGCAAAGAAAAGGCGGCCGAGCACTTCGGTTGGCTCACACACTTTGCGAGCCTGGATATGCCGGCCTCCAGTGAGTGGACGCGCAAAACGCTGGGTTGGGCACCCGCCGGGCCCGGTTTGATTGAGGACTTGTCGAATATGAAGTACGTGTAACAGAGCTGTTCCCTGCAGCTTTTTGGCAAGCTGCAGGGAACACACTAGGCGAACAGAAGGAGAACATGGCAGAATGAACGCAAGGCGTGGTCGGTGGTCAACGACCATCCGGCAACGACGTGCTGCAAGTTGTCTTTATGAACACGCCACAAAGGCGGCAGGCTCTTCATGGCTGAACAGGAAGGCACAGAAGCGATCGAGGTCGCCCCTCTCGGCGCACGCAAGATCGTGCATGTCGACATGGACGCCTTTTATGCCTCGGTGGAGCAGCGGGATGACGCGACGCTGCGCGGACGCCCGGTTGTTGTTGCGTGGAAGGGCAAGCGTTCCGTGGTTTGTGCCGCCTCCTATGAGGCGAGACGTTTTGGTATTCGATCGGCGATGCCGGCTGTCAGCGCGGAGCGTTTATGCCCGGATGCGGTATTTGTTCCTCCTGATTTTGCGCGGTACACTGCTGCCTCGCAAGCAGCCCGTGCGATCTTCCAGCGACACACGGACACCATTGAGCCGCTGTCACTCGATGAGGCCTATCTGGATGTAACGGAAAACAAAACCGGACTGCCGACCGCGACGATGGTGGCGAAAACCATACGGGAGCAGATTCGAGAAGAGCTGAACCTTACCGCTTCCGCCGGCGTGGCCCCGAACAAGTTTCTGGCGAAGATCGCTTCGGACTGGAAAAAGCCGAACGGCCTGTTTGTGATTCAACCACACGAGGTGCAAAGGTTCCTCGTAACACTGCCTGTCGGCCGCATCCCCGGTGTCGGCAAGGTGACAGAAATGCGTATGGCGAATGCCGGCATCAAGACCGTTGGCGATATGTATGCGATGGAACTCGCCACGCTGGAACAGCACTTCGGCAGCTACAGCACGCGCCTATACGAACTGGCTCGTGGGATCGATCACAGCCCTGTGGTTGCAAACCGTGTGCGGAAGCAGGTTTCCGCAGAAGATACGTTTCCGGAAGACATCCCGCTGCCAGCCTGCGAAGGTCACATTCGGCGGCTTGCGGAAAAGGTTTGGCATGCTTCGAAAGGCAACGCCCGGGAGGCCCGAACCGTTGTCCTGAAGCTAAAAACGAAGGAGTTCAGCTCCTTCACCCGCAGTTTGACACCGCAAACAGCGATCTCCAGTTGCGAAGAGCTCACAAGAATCGCGCTCGCGTTGCAGCACCGGGTCGATCTGCCGCCGCAGCAGCTCTTCCGCCTGGTTGGTGTGGGACTCAGCAACTTTCGTCTGGAAGAGAACGCAACGAGTGCGGCGACTTCGGGCTTACGGCAAGCAACATCGGACCTGCTTTTGCAGGCGGAGCCGCAGGGCAGTTTTCCCGAAGGTACTGAGCGAGGGTAGACCCGTTTGTGCCATTTGTGACGAACGCGGAGCGACCGTCACGCATGCGTCACCGGTTGCTTCGGCGCAGACGAATCATTGCGGCGATGCCACTCTGCGTCATGCGAAAATCCAAGCCGAACCGAAAGCATCAGCGGATACCTGCTTAATCCCATCACCCAGCACGAGATCGTTGTGCTCGTTGAACAAGGCGCACGCGATGGCGTAGGGGAGAGGAGGCCTCGCTGTTTGCGATGTACACTGACTCCGACACTGTTCTTCCATGGTCTATGGATGCGTCGCACGCCCTGTCCGTCTGGTAATCAGCATGTCTGGTAATCAGCGTGACTTGGGAATAGCACGACCTGTGGCTCTGTTTGCCGCCTACACCATGGAGTAACTTGATGTCTGATTTCACTGAAAAAGCCATACCGCCGGAAGACTCGCGTTTTCTGGAAGGCAGCGAGTCCTTGTTTCGCGCGACTTCGGTTCCGGTCGAGGCGCTTCGCACGCTGCCCACCACGGCGCGGCCCCGCGTAGACGCAGCCGACGTAAAAGTGCCCGAAGGGTACACCGTGGAAGCGGTAGTGGCCGGCCTGTCGTTTCCCTGTGGCATGACGGTTGCTGACGACGGCACGGTCTTTATCGCGGAAGGCGGAACGACCTGGCCGACGCGGCCCTGGATGCCATCGCGGCTGCTGCGTATCAACGTGGACGGCACGGTGAAGGTGCTGGCACGCGAGTCGGAGGGCGGCCTGCGCGGCGTGGCCTGGCGTGACGGATACGTGTACGCCATGGCCAAGGGAGGCTACAAGACCCGCTTGCTGCGATTCGACGCTGAAACCGGCGAGCGCACGGTGCTGCTGGATACGATGCCCGACGGTGGATGGCATGAGCCAGGAGGCCCCGTCTTCGGGCCCGATGGCCTGCTCTACTTCGGCCAGGGCTCGGTAGCCCAGCAGGGTGTCATCGAGCCGAGCGGCTTTACTGTCGACCTTGCACGTCATCCAGACGCGCACGATGTTCCTGGTGCCGATGTCACGCTCACCGGCGACAATGTGTGGAGTTTCGACCCGGTCATTCCATATGCGGAGATGCGCCAGACAGGTGCCTTCAAGCCGTATGCGACACCCGCGAAAAAGGACGAAGTCATCAAGGGCGAGATGTGGTGCAGCACCGGCGTGTGGCGGTGCAAGCCGGACGGCTCCGAGGCGGAACTGCTCGCTTGGGGTATTCGCAACCCGTACGGCATGGCGATCAGTGAGGAAGGCGAGCTGTACGTTTCCGATAACGATCTGGAAGAAAAAGGAAACCGCGCGGTGGGCGAAGACCCGGACCGCATCTGGCACGTAAAGGATGCAAAGCTGCCGCACGGTAGCGTGAAGGAAGCACAGTGGTTCGGCTTTCCCGACTATTGCGCCGATGGCCTGCCCGTGTGGGATGAGAAGCACAAGCCCAACCGCGGCACGCCTGCCAAGCAGCTTATCGCGTCGAAGCTGCCGTTTGCCGGCCCGGCCGCCATCCTGTTTCCTCCTCACACGTGCATGTGCAAAATGGACTTTTCGAAAACCGATGCGTTCGGCGCACGTGGCAAGCTGTTCGCCTGTTTGTGGGGCACGTATGCCCCGCTGAATACTATTCGTCCAGAGGCCCTGGAGCGCGGCTTTTGTGTCGCGGCGGTGAACGTCCAAGACGGTAACTGGGAACCGTTTGTAAGCAACCACCAGCCGGGGCCGGCGCGGAAGACAGAAGGCTCGGGTGGCATCGAGCGGCCGGTCGATTGCAAGTTTACCGCCGACGGCAAGAGCCTTTATGTGCTCGACTTCGGCACTTGCGGCGTGATGAGCTACGGCGTCATTGCGTACGCGCACACGGGCGTGCTTTGGCGCGTCACCAAACAGTAAGCAACCGCTCGCAAGGAGAACCCCATGGCAAGTGTGCAAACTGTTCCAGCGCCGAGACTACCGATTCTCATCGAAATCGACAAGGAAAGCTGGGAAGACCAACTCGACAGCGTAGCCCACTGGCTGGGCAACACGCAGATGGCCGAAGCTGCTTTCCGGCAACTGACCGAAGATGTCGTGAAGAAGGTGACGGAGCCCCACGTGCGCTACTACCTGTCGGATATCGCAAAGCGCTCTTTGCGGCATGAGGAGATTCTGGAATCGATCTTTCACCAGATCGGGCGGGAACCTTCCAAGTTCCGAAAGATTGCCGGTAATTTCGTTGCAAAAGGACGCGAGGTTCTGGCGGATGTGCTGGGCCTGACGAGCGGCGCCTCCGCCGGTGCCTGGGGGGACTTGCACCAATTGCTGATGGCAAGCATGAACTCGGTAGGAGCTGTAGGTGTGGCGCAGCAACTGGGCCTTGCCATCGGGCACCAGGGCCTGACGGAAGCGACGCTGAAGTTGAGCAATGAAAAGCATGTGCAGCACTTTCTGCTCCAGGAGCTGGTGCTGGAAATGGCGCCGATTTCCATTCTCTACAAGGCCAAGATTTGACCTTGACATTACGCATACCTGTGGCCCTTCTGTCCGTATGCGTCGCCGGCAAGGCGACGGCGCAGGCGACGGCCGCCCGGCCAACGATAGACACGGTGGTGGATGTGTACGCGGAGCCCGTGCCGTTCGATCAATTGCTAGGCTCCGTTTCGACGCTGACACGGGACGATCTGGCCGCGAGCGGCGCACGGGATATGACGGAAGTGCTGCGATTTCTTCCGAGTGTTCACCTTTCGCAGGCTGGCGGCAAGGGCTCGTTGACTACGTTGACGATACGTGGCGGCAAGCCGAATTTTACCCTGGTGCTGATCGACGGCATCCCCGCAAACGATATCGGCGACCAGCTTGGCGGCGCGTTTAATTTCTCCACGCTGGACGTCGAAAGCATCGAGCGCATCGACATTTTTCGCGGACCGCTTTCGACCGTCTACGGATCGGAGGCGATCAGCGGCGTGGTCAACATTGCGCTGCGCCGGCCGGAAGAGCGGCCACGAATGCACGTCTCCCTTGAAGCCGGACAATACGGCTACGTCTACACAAGCGGCGACACGGCATGGACGCGGGGAGCGAGCGGCTTGTCGGCTGGCGGAAGTTTCTCGCGCCTCGGCGAGCAGGTATTTCGCGATGGGTCCATGTTAGGAACGGCCAATGTAGCCGCAAATCGAAAGTTCAACGATCAGCGATCCATCGACGGCTTTACGCGGTGGAACCGGCTTTCCGACTCCGAACTGCCCATCAGCAGCGGCGGTCCGCGTTACGCGCTTATACGCATTCCAGAGATCAACATGGCCGACCAGGTGTCGAGTGGAGGCACGTTCCGGCAGACCCTCACTCCACACTTCGCCTTTGACGCGCGCGCCGGTATCTTCTCACGCATCGCAAGCGACACCAGCCCCGCCATCGCCGATCGCATCCCGCCGGGGCCTTCATACGTGCCGAGTAGTCTTAGCCACAGCCGCTTTTTGCGCATCGACGCGCTCAGTACCCAGCACTATGCACCGCGACCGTGGCTCACCAGTTATTCTTCAGTGTCGTGGCTGCGCGAGAGCGGATCTTCCGCGGGCAATCTGGGCGGCTATCTTCCGGCAAACTACGGGCTACAACGCGACACGTTCAACGCCTCAGACAACGTGATCGTCACACGCAAAGCCGGCTCTTTGACTGCGGGATTGAACGTGCAGCAAAGCAGCGACTATGGCGTGACCCTGTCTCCGCGTGCCGGCGGGTCTATCGCGCTTCGGGGTTACCAACTCCACCTCAGCTACGGACAAGGCTTCAAGCTGCCATCGTTTTATTCCCTTGGCAATCCGCTGGTGGGCAACCCGCATCTTCAGCCGGAAACAGGGCGCACTTACGATGCCGGTCTTTCGCACACCTTTTCCGCCGGCCATACGCTTGCATCGCTTACCTACTTCGATAATCAGTACGGGAATCTGATCGACTTCAGCCCGAGTTTGTTCAAGCTGGTGAACCGCAGCCGTGCTTTCGCGCGTGGCAGCGATCTCGATGTTGCCTTCGAATACCGCCCCTTGCGAGCAGGCATTACGGTCACCTATGTTGATGCGGGCCTCCTTGCAACCAGCGATCGGTTACGTGATGTTCCACGCTGGAGCGAAGCCTTGCACCTCCGCGTGAACCTGCCGCTCATGCTTGTGGCGCAGGTGGATACAACGTGGGTAGGCCGCAGATTCGACTACCAGGTGCCCGTGCCTGCTATCGAAACCGTGCCGCGCTACAGCCTTACAACCATCAATCTGCAGCGCATGTTCAGCGCGCACGTTTCCGGCCATCTGCGTTTTGAAAACGCCTGGAATTCGCATTATGAGGAATTTGTGGGCTTTCCATCCGCCGGCATCTACACGAGCCTCGGTTTCTTCTATAGCCGTTGATTTTTCTATGCGCAGGCGCGCAACGTATCGGCAAAGTCAGCAAAAGCAGCGTTTTCAGCTGGAGCCAGCAGCGTATATCTTGCCTTGCAAGGCTACCGAAACGGACATCCGGCGTGTCGACTCGGGCATCGTGTACGAGCTTTTTGGCGTGACGGTGCATCGTTGCCCTCAGAGTGCATTAGAGAAATGTCGAAGTCTGCAACACATCTGACACAATGAGGCATGGATAGGCATCGCAGGTTGATTGTGTCCGCTCTCCTCGGTCTCGGCTTCATGGCAGGTTGTGCAGTGCCTTTAAGGGCGCAGACGGATCGCGCAGCTGAGGTAAATCCGTTGATCGGGACCTCCAATGGCGGGAACGTCTTTCCCGGGGCCACAACTCCCTTTGGGATGGTGCAGTTCAGCCCTGAGGCTTCGCCGTCCAACGCGAAGGAGCTCATTGCTGCACCAGGGGGTTATGAGTACGGCGCCACAAAACTTCGCGGCTTTAGCCTGACCAACGTCGAAGGATGGGGTTGCGCCGGAGGGTCTGGTGACGTGCCCATCATGCCGGTTGCGGACGATATCAGCGTTTCTCCTTCAAAAGATTTTCGTCAAACCTATGCAGCTGAATTCAAGCATGAGAACGAACGCGCGGAGCCCGGTTCCTACCAGGTCCGACTCAGCAACGACATTGAAGTGAAACTGGCCGCCGGAACGAGATTTGGGATGGCCTCTTTCGGATTTCCTGAAAACAAAACCGCGCATCTGCTCTTCAGAACCTCAGATTCCGAGGCCGGTTCCACGGCAGCGAAGACACGCATCGATCTCGCGGCAGGGACTGTTTCCGGCTCCGTAACCAGCGGCAACTTTTGCGGGTACATCGACGAAGAGGATCGCCGGCCGTATTACACGCTTTACTTTGTTGCGAAGTTCGACCGACCGATCAAGGAACAGGGTGCCTGGAAAGACAACGAGGTGCTGCGTGGCGCACTTACCGCTGAGGGCGGTACAGGCTTTGGACCGCATGGCTTTGCTGAGGCGGGTCATGGGTCAGGCGTCTGGGTGGGGTTTGGAACGGGTGGAAAGGTCCAGGTTCGAGTAGGCATCTCGTACGTCAGTGAGGAGAATGCAGCACACAACCTCGACGCAGAAAGCGATGCGGGCACCACCTATACCGCGACTGCGGCAAAGGCACGGGCAGCATGGAATGCCCG
This sequence comes from uncultured Acidobacteriaceae bacterium, assembly GCA_964246645.1. GTDB lineage: Bacteria > Acidobacteriota > Terriglobia > Terriglobales > Acidobacteriaceae > Granulicella. Next base: position 13,871 of record CAXTRN010000039.1, on the reverse strand, counting down.
TCTGGGCCAGATTGTGGAGGAGGGTGGAACGGCCGAGCAACGCACAGTATTCACAACCGCCCTTTATCACTCACTGCAAACGCCTACGACTTATAGCGACCTAGACGGCGAGTATCGCGGGATGGATGGGCAGGTGCATCACACGGGGGCCGGTCAGAGCGTCCAATACGCGAATTTCTCGGGCTGGGACGTTTACCGCTCACAGCTCCAGCTTGTTACTTGGCTTGATCCCGTGATTGGGAGTGATATCGCCCAAAGTTTACTGAATCAGTCTGTCCAGGACGGGGGTCGTTGGGATCGCTGGACGCATGTTGGCGGCGCGACGCACGTAATGAACGGCGATCCCGCGGCATCCGCCATTGCGGACATCTGGGCCTTCGGCGGCCGCGCATTTCAAGCGCAGGCGGCGCTTACCTCGCTTGTGCATGCGGCTGAGGTCCCTACGAAAGAGGATCTCGCCCATAAAGGCTGCCCTGTGGAGTGCGCCGGAGAACGTCCGGGGCTCGATCAGTATCTCAAGCTGCACTACATCCCGCTCGGGGCGCCAGCCTGGGGCGCGGCCGCGGACACGCTCGAGGATGCCACCGCTGACTTCAGCATCTCGGCGCTGGCAGGCCACTTAGGAGAAGGAAGCATTCAAAGCCGCTTTCTGACCCGCGCTCAATATTGGCGGAACACCTGGAATCCCAACGCCGCGCCGGATGGCGGCTACTTCATGGATCGCAACCCGGACGGCTCCTGGCCGACCACAGAGCAAGATGCAGACAGTGACAACGACCAGAAACACAAGCCATTTACGCCGGCAACCGGCGCAGGTTTTGTGGAGGGTTCCGCGGCACAATATGTATGGATGGTCCCTTTCAATGAAGCCGGCCTGTTTCGGCAAATGGGTGGAATCCCCAAGGCGAGCGCCCGCCTGGATCACTTCTTTTATGACGAGCAGGGGAAACCTGCGGTGACCAACGCAGGGCCGCTTCATGCAGAGCTCAACAATGAACCCTCGATTGAGACGCCCTGGCTTTACGACTTTGCCGGGCAGCCCTGGAAGACGCAACAACTCGTACACCAGGTGCTGCAAACGCTCTGGGTCAATACGCCCAGAGGCATTCCCGGGAATGACGATTTAGGGGAAATGTCCTCCTGGGCCGTGTTCGCGTTTATGGGGATGTATCCGGAGATCCCAGGTCGCGCGGAGCTTGTTCTGGCAAGCCCGACTTTCAGGCGGATCACGATTCATCGTCCCGGAGGTGATGTGCACATCGAGGCAGATGCCGCGGCGCTCGATAACTTCTATGTCAAAGGCCTCACGATCAACGGGCGGGCGACCTCGAAGACCTGGCTCCCTGAGGACTTCACGTTGCACGGGGGCACGCTTCGGTTTACCTTGAGCACGCTTCCCAATCGAGGCTGGGGCACCAGCGAGGCAGACGTCCCGCCATCGTTCCAGCCGTAGCCACAACCCCAAACTCGTCCTGCTTGACTGTTTTGCCGGCTAAGCTGTTGGTTTGATTGGTGGGCACAGCAGGATTCGAAACCTACGACTTTCCCAGGGCGACGCTTGCCAGACGCTGTCACTTCCGAGAAGCCGACTAGTCGGTACCTTTGGAACTGAGCTCAATCATCTCTCCTCAGGAGGTTCAGGCTCGATCTGCCCCGGGACCGCCGTGTTTCTTCTTGCCATTGTTCCCCGGGCTTTCGAGTCCTTGGCGGATCGTTTCAGGGGCACGGAGGACGGCAACCATCAGCCCCGGGAATCGAGCTTCAAGGTCATCAAGCCGCAGATTGTTCAAATGGATGTTGCCGGCAACATCCACGCGAAGCAGGCCCGCGTCAATCATGGTCTTAAAGTGATGCGACATGCTCGACTTCGGCCTTCCCAGGCAGAGCGCACCACAGGTGAGATCCCGTTCAGCCGCCAGCATTCGCACGAGCTTCAGCCGCACGGGATCGCTGAGGGCATGGAGCACTTTTGCCAGGTCCAGATCCTGCGTCCGAGGGTGGGCAACAACCTTCACTTTTGACATCGTAGCCGCTGTTGCGTACTGTTGATTAGGTAGTTCGAAAATTATCGAACTACTTGGTCCTGTCGGAACAACGGACAGGTGGAGGGAACCATGAAAGTTTGGGAGCTGGTCGGTTTCGGTCTGGACAACCTGCGGATGACCGATCGGGACATACCCGAACCGGGAAACAACGAGGTTCTTGTTCAGGTGAGCGCCGTTTCGTTGAACGCCCGGGACAAGCTTCTGGTTGATGGGATCTACAACCCCAACCTCCATCTCCCGATGATCCAGGGAAGTGATGCCGTTGGCGTGGTCGTGGAGACGGGTAAGGACGTCACCCGGGTCAAACGCGGGGATCGGATTCTTACAAACTTCGCCACGCGATGGCTGGAGGGCGCACCGCAAGGGGAGGAGTCGGCCCATACGCTGGGCAGCGTGATCTCTGGTGTCCTGGCGGAGTACATCGTCATCGATGAGCAAATCGCGGTGCTGGCGCCTGAGTACCTGACGGACATGGAGGCCGCAACGCTTCCATGTGCCGCAGTGACCGCCTGGTATGCCGTCGCGGAGAAGGCGAACCTTTCGGCGGGTCAGACCGTTGTGGTGCAGGGAACGGGCGGTGTTTCGCTGTTTGCGCTACAGATCGCAGCCGCCCGGGGTGCCGAGGTGATTGTGACCTCCAGCAGTGACGAGAAGATCGAGCGCGCCAGGCAGCTGGGAGCCGCTCACGGCGTCAACTACACGCAGCAACCGGCGTGGGACGAAGCTGTACTCGCATTGACTGAAGGCAGGGGCGCCAACCTTGTGGTCGAGGTAGTCGGCGGCGACAACCTCAAACGCTCAGTCGAAGCCACCAGGATCGGCGGTCACGTCGCCGTGATCGGCTTTCTGAATGGCATCAGCTCGGAGCTCCCCCTGTTTCCCTTCGTCATCAAGCAACTGACCGCCGGCGGTACCACTGTAGGCCCCAGATCCTCGTTTGAGGCGATGCTCCGGTCCTTCGCGGAATGGAAACTTCGTCCCGTCATCGATACCGTGTACAGCTTCGAAGAGACGTTGGACGCCTACCGTCACCTATACCGGGGAGCCTTCGGGAAGATTGTCATCAACCTGAGTTCCCGCTAAGGATGCGCTGCCATCTGCTGCTATGCGGGTAGCCCATTGCTTACTTCACACAAGTATGTGGAGTGGCCGCGCACGCTCCATGACTGCCTAGCCTTGTTTTATTGCGAAAGGAACAGTAAGTGGACGAAATGCAGAGCACGACCGCTTCAACTTTTACGGCTTTTGCGTCGCAGAGAATAGCGAAGTCGTTGGAACTGATCACAAGCTGCGTTTCGCAATTAAGCGAAGACCAGATGCATTTCCGCGGTGGGGAGCATGAAAACTCCGTCATCAACCTGCTTGTGCACCTGGAAGGCAACATACGGGAATGGATTCTGTCGGGCGTGGCTGAGCAGTCGAGCGTTCGCGATCGCGATGCGGAGTTTGCGCTCGACATCCACATCAGCGGAGCGGATGCAATCGCAGCGTTGAACGTTACCATCACTGAGGCTCGTGCGGTTATTGAGGGAGTTTCACCCACACGGCTGATGGAAACATTGTCTGGCCCCCTTGCAGGCGTGCAGGCAATCGAGGGTGTTCCACCTGTACATCTAGTGCAATTGTCAGCGATGCAGCCCTTCGACGCAACGCAGTCGGAGACGGTGCTTGTAACCATCGCACACATCTTTTCCCATCTCGAGTACCACACGGGGCAGATTGTTTTGCTGACTAAGCAGAAGCTGGGCCGCGATCTGGATTTGACGACACCGCGCAGGCGTTGAGATGCAGCAAGGAGACAGAACACATGGCATCGGTTTATAACAGCACCGTCGTGACGGCGGACCCGGCAATAGTGTGGGCGTTGGTCAGAGACTTCAACGCACTTCCCCAATGGTTTCCCTTCATTGCATCGAGCGAACTACGGGAAGGAGACCTGCCGGACAGGGTCGGCGCAGTGCGGACATTGAAGGCTCACAACGGTGGGGTCGTGCAGGAGCGGCTGCTGGAGCTTTCCGATCCGGAGATGCGGCTCACCTTCCATACCTTCGCGGGCGCGGACCTTACTCTAAACTACAAGGGCCACATGCAGGTTCGGCCCCTTACGCGCGGCGGTGGATCGTTCTTTGAGTTCCGTGGCGACTTTGACGCAGCTGATGGCGATATCGAGAAAGCCAGCCACTGGCTCCAGACGTACATCTTCGATCCGGTTTTTACGAGTTTTGAAGCCCTTTTCGACACAAACGTGAGTGATCCTGAGGCCGGTGGCCGCCATGACAGATGACGGGTCGAACAAAGGCGACAGTATCTACATTCCAGACACCACGAGCGCCGCCGGTGCGGTCCCGTCGCCAAGCGCCATCCTTGTTCTCGGCGCAGGCGAGCTCGGCATGGCTGTGCTGCGTCACTTGGCCCGGCACATGTCCTCTGCCAGCGGTGTCTCCTTAAGCGTTCTTCTTCGCCCAGACAGCACCCATGCGCCGGATGCCCGCAAGCGGGAAGCACTCTCCGAACTGCGTTCGCTCGGAATCGGTTTTGTTTTTGGGGACCTCGTACGTGCATCCGTGGCCGAGCTCGCCGCACTTTTCGGAGCGTTTCATACGGTAATTGGCTGTACGGGATTCGTGGGAGGCGGCGGTGTGCAACTCAAGCTCGCCCAGGCCGCGATCGCAGGTGGTGTGAAACGTTACCTGCCCTGGCAGTTCGGCGTCGATTACGACGCGATTGGCAAAGGCAGCGCGCAGGACCTCTTCGACGAGCAGCTCGAAGTGCGAGTTCTGCTCCGGTCGCAACAAGCGACGCAGTGGATCATCATCTCCACCGGCATGTTCACCAGCTTCCTTTTTGACCCGTCGTTTGGCGTAGTGGATCTTGTGCACAACGAGGTCCATGCGCTGGGCAGTTGGGAAAACGCGGTCACGGTGACCACAGCCGAAGACATCGGCAGGTTGACGGCGGAGATCCTCTTTGCAGAACCGAAGATCACCGACCAGGTGGTGTACACGGCGGGCGATACCCTCACCTACGAAGAAGTTGCAGACATCCTCGATGCCACATTGAATCGAAAGGTGCGCCGCTCCGCCTGGACTGTGCCTATGCTGAAGGAACAACTCGCCAACGAGCCGGACAACGCGCTCCGGAAGTATCGTGTCGTCTTCGCAGAAGGAAAGGGTGTTGCGTGGCCGATGAACAAAACCTTCAATGCCCAGAGAGCGATTCCGGTCGTCGGAGTCGAGCGCTGGGCGCGAGAACACCTGAGGTGAACAGTAGACTGGCTGCTTGGCCCCGTTCCAGCCAGCGATCGTGGTCGCGCGGGTGCAGGATCCCCGGCATTCGGTCGTGAACCTGCACCGTTAATTCGTTCGCGCGTGTGGTAATCACGGCGAAGGTCTGCAGCCATTCGCCCGTTGCCTGATTTTTCCAGGCGTCCACAATCCCGCAAAGATAAACGGCTTGCCCTGCGTCAGCGTGTAGACGAACGGCTTTGATCTTCGCGTTGATCTTTTGCCATTTCGTAGAAACTATTTGCCGGCACAAGGCACGAACGCTTCTGAAACGAACCTCGGCATAGAGCTTTCTCCTGCACTGTTTCGGTCTTTGCGTTGATGGTGCTCATACCCATGAAGCCGGTAGCGGACTTGCAAAGTACGGGACCAGCCCCTACCGCATCGTCAACATTCGCGTTTGCCGGTACCGCGGTTTAACCGGATCCCCAACAGCGCTGTTTCCACGCTGTTCTTTGCGCCATCTTCAATCTCCAAAGGCGCGTGCTCGGTCCTGAGTTCCGTCTTGACCCAGCCAGGATGAATGGAGTTCACCTTGATATTGGTGTCCCGTAACTCTTGCGCGAGGTGGATCAGTAACATACTGAGGGCCATTTTGGACCCGTTGTACGCAAAGCGCTTTGTATGCGACCTCCGGCACGTTCTGTTCATGCAAAGTAAGCGAGCCCATGAGCGTATGGCCTTCATATCCGGGGTGCTACGGATGGTCGGACTTTGGCGGTCTTTCGCCGATCTGGACTTTGTAAACATGTGCCGGAAGGTGGACTCCGGAGTGACCACCTTGAAAAAGGTCGATCCGGTTCAGCTGGGCCGCGGGCATCCAGAGATAGCCCTGATCGTCGATCCACATGGCGTCAATCCACGTCAGACGCTTGTCGGAAAGAACTTCCGTTATGCTCCCGTTCGGAGTTATCTTCAGTAAGCGCATTCCGTCGATGTCACTCAGGTAGATATTTCCAGATGCATCCATTGCCGTCCCGCCGGTTGAAGGCGTGTCCGCGAAATGCTCAATATGGCTTGCCATCGCAGGGGGCGGTACGCTGTCCTCCAGCCACTTGGTTTCAATGCGATAGAGCGGACCGCAGAGCGGTTGGAAGTAAAGCCACTGGCCATCTGGAGAAACTTCCATCTGATCCGCATTGACGTATACCGGTTTCGCATTGGGTCCGATGAGGGGTTTGCCATCGGGCATGGCTGGTTTCGTCGCTTGGACGGCAGCCGTATTTTCCAGGACGCGACGCCCGGTTCCCGTGGTCAGGTTTAAAACGATGATCGCACCGCTTCCGGCATCGCTGAGATAAGCGGTTTTCCCGTTGAAACGCACATCGTCGACGAAGCTCTTCGCATTGGTGTACGAGTCAAGGTCAAATACCCGCTTCACTTCGTTCGTCACGGGATCGATGTCAACGAGCTTCGGCCCGTGTGGCAGCCTGGGCTTTCCGAATGCGGGTACGCCTGAGTCGACCAGCCAAAGATCTCCTTCCGGCCCTAGACGCAGAGAGTTCACCAGAACGAGCCGATTCGCGGCATTGCTTGCGGTTGCGCCCTCGTTCCAGGTTGCGCTCGGGTAAGGTATGGCTTTGCCATCCACCCACTCGACCACTCGGGGTCCGGGGCTGCCGTCCATGCGAACCATATTGAGGAAGATACGTCCGTTAGGCGCTGTCGCTACCGCATTCGTAAGGAAGGGCAACTGCAGGGCGTCGATCAGCCTTGGCTGGTTCGATCGTTGCGCGACACTTCCACGAGCCATAAAGAGACCAAGAGCGAGTATGGGTAGTTGGTACTTCATGGCAGATAGGAATCGATCGCAGACCCCAAAGGTTTTATCGCTCGCTCATCTTTAGCGGACTGGCAATTGGAACCGCTTTGCCCGCCCGCCTGGGTTTCTGTTCGTAGCTTGGAGCAGAATTACCAGCGAGCGATCTCCACCCTGGCGCAAGAAGCTTCCAGTGAGACCATCCTTCACCCAACAGCGCTGTTTTCACGCTGTTCTTTGCGCCATCTTCAATCTCCAAAGGCGCGTGCTCGGTCCTGAGTTCTGATTTGAGGTCTTGGGTCGCATCGATCCATCCGTTGTGGGATGCCGCCCGAAACCTTTGTGCGGGTCTTCAAACCCGGAACGGTCGAGCGCCTGCGGATTGGGCAACTGAGCTTTTAGCTTCCTTACCCTCGTCCTTCTAGCGCTCCGTCGCAGGTCTAGACGGTAGCTACAGAGCCGCCGTCCACGCGCAGGTTGATTCCCGTGATGAACGAAGAGGCATCGGACGCAAGGAATGCGACTGCAGCTGCGACTTCCTCAGACGTTCCTGCACGACCCAGAACGATGTTCGGGCGGAAGGAACCGATAAAGTGCTGTGTCAGATCGTCGGGATTCAAGGTTCCGGCATCTGGCAGCTGCGAGAGCACGCTCCGAACGATCGGCGTGTCGATGAACGCTGGAGAGACCGTGTTCACGAGCACACCGCGCGAGCCATAAGCCTTGGACAGGGCCTTTGTGAATGCATTCAGCGCGCCTTTGGCAGCGGCGTACTCAACGGCGACAGGGTCCGGCTGAACCCCGTTCTCGGAGGAGATGTTGATGATTCTGCCCCATCCACGTTCGGCCATCTGCGGAGCAAGTACGCGGCTTACCCGAACGGCCGAAAGTACATTCAGTTCGAATGTCCCCAGCCAATCGGCATCCGACACTTTGTCGAACGGACGGAAAATGTTGCCGTCTGAAGTGATGATGCCGCCTGCGTTGTTGACCGCGATATCCACAGGTCCAAAGCGGCGCTGAGCGGCATCGAGAGCGTCGGTTACTTCCTGGGCCTTCATCACATCGGCAGCCACACCGAAGGCACGCTCGCCGAGTTCCCCTGCGATGGTGTCGAGCTTAGCCCGAGTGCGTGCGACGAGGGTGACCCTGGCTCCCTGAGCGTGAAGCTCGCGGGCAATCGCTTCACCTATGCCTTGGCTTGCCCCTGTGACGAGGGCATGTTTGCCGCTTAGATCAATGTTCATGGAAATCTCCTATGTCTTTGGTGTCTTGGCTGCCTTGCAGGAAGTGTTTGTCATTCAGCCTTGAAGACGTTCTGAAAGATAAGGCCGCCGGGCTTCCCGTTCACGATGTGGAGAGGCGCTCCACCCTGGTTCAAGCGGCCGAGCTGGACGGGAGCGACCCCTAACTTCTCCGCGACGTCGGCGATCTCTGCACTTGCCTCGGGATCGTTGCTGGAAAGGAAGATGACCTGTTTTCCATCGGTACCCCCGGTACCGAGCTGAGCCGCGGGCAGGTGGTTGAACCCCTTTACGAGGCGAGCTCCACCAAAGGCTGCGGCTACGGCTTCAGAAGAGTAGCGGCCGCCCAGCTCGTCCGAAGACACACCAAAGGCATTCGTCAGATCGACGATGGTGTGACCTGTCCAATCACTCTTTTGCTTTGCTACCTCCGTGTGAGCTCTGAAGGGGACGGCAAGCCACAAGATTTCAGCGGTACAGGCTTCCGCAAGGGTCTGTGATTGGACACCCTCGCCGAACTTTTCCGTTAAAGCACTGAGGGTTTCAGGTCCGCGCGAATTTGCGATGCCGACCTCCATCTGCTTCCTGGCGAACATCTGTGCAAGTGCGACACCGATCTTGCCGGCGCCGATAATAGCGTGTTTCATAGGACTCCTTTGCTGTGGGTTGAGCTGCTGTGGGTGGTGACTGTAGCCGCTTGGGACAGGGCTAAACGATCCCGTGGCTATTCCGTGAGGTCTCGGGCACAGGTTGCGGGAAGCCCCAGTGCTCCACAATCTTGAGCCCCTCGATCCGGTACAGGTCGATGTACAGGCAGTTCTTTCCTTCGTGCGTGCCTTCGGCAACCAGGAAGACGAAATCACCCTGCCCGAGCAGCAGCTTGATTCTGTCGATGGTGCGGTGCTGCATAAGCACCTGAACATCGTCCAGAAACGCTCGAACACCATCGCTCACACCTGGCTCATGGCGCACCATTTTGCCCTCAGTGAAGTAATTTTCCGGGTGCCCGTGATCGCCTCGAAGGTGGAAGGTTTCGTAATAGTTGTGAAGGAACGTCTTGTTCCCCTCTGTCCGGTCGAGGTCTTGAGGGTGCGTGGGACCGTCGACCTGTGTGTGGCCACTCTTGTTGGGCGGTCCGGCCTCCGCTGAAAAGCGCCAGTGCTCCGCGATACGATCGTGCTCAAACCGGAACACATCGAAGAACGTGTTCGAACCCGCGGCGATCCCGTCGCTCTGGGCAACGACATACGATCCGTCTTCCAGGGTTCGCACCAGAGTTTGGTGATCGGTTGCCGCAAGCTGCCGGATGGAAGCGGCCAACCCGGTGACGCCATCCGCCACTAAGGGATCATGCTCTACGAACTTGGCGGCGGTAAGACGCCGGGCCGCGTCAGCATCGCGCTGAGCGATAGCTTTGAAGAATCGTTCTACTGCATCGATCTGCTTCGACATTTGCAGGTCCTTTCCGATCGTTCGCTCGCTCCGACCCCAAAAGGCTGGGCGAAAATACGGTCGTCCTTCGGCTATGGCTTCGGACGGAAGATGCCGGCGAAGCTGGGGCGGTACTGAAGAAACACAATGATCCACAAGACACATGCGACCAGCGCCACCTGCTGACGAACTCGTGGGTGAGCTCCCGCGAGACGGAACGGCCATACAGAAGGCTGGAATCGATATGGAGCAGTGTCGGCATGATGATCTCCCTGATGAACACGCGGTGACTAATCACCACTTGCTTATAAGCAGACTAGAACGAATGAGGCTTTTGCGTCAACTGTCGATTAGCGGGTAAGATGAAGTTATGATGGTTCAGGCAGCTCAAGGTCCGGCAGAGGCGCTCGATCCAAGAGTTGTGCGAAGCCGTCGCATGCTGATGGACGCACTCTCGTCTTTGTTGAAGAAAAAGCGATTTGAAGAGATCTCCGTACAGGACATTACGGAAGAAGCGACACTCAACCGGAATACGTTCTACCTGCATTACCCGGATAAAACTGCGCTCTTGCAGGCGATGACGGAAAGCCGCTTTCGTTCGCTCATTGCACGCAGGAATATCTCGTTCACAGACTGCAACGGCGCACTGCGTGCCGTGGCGCTCGGGGTGTGTGACTACCTGGTGGAGGTGACGAACTGCTCTGAGAAGGGCGCGCAGATACCGCTTGAGGGGTCGATCATTCCTGCGATTGAGTCTATGTTCATGGAAGGCGTGTCAAACCACCGGTTGACGCCGGACATAGATCCTGCGGTGATGGCGTGTGCCGCAGCCTGGGCCGTCTTCGGAGCCGCCCGGCGTTGGCACCAAACTCCTCCTCGCAAAAGAATTTCTGCAGAAGAGATGGCGAGCAAAATCGAGATCATGGTGAAACCAATGTTCCTGAACTCATTCGCTTAGGGAACGTCCGGCAATATGGAAATACACGTACCAGACCTGCACGACCAGCTTGGGCGAGGTGACGGGAAAGCTTGCCAGCGCATGAGGTGATCTACGCAATTTTCGGGGAGAACCAAGACGCCGTGTTGAGTCCGCCCGGGATCAAATGCCTTGCCGAACTCGCTTTGCGGAGTGGCTCTGAAGATCCCGAAGCATCTCCGGCCGAAAGATAAGCAGATCTTGAGTTGGGAGCAGCCGCGGGCTGTTCTAGCAAACGCGACACGCCGGGACCGGCTGCTGCTCATGCTGGACATGACCGACGCCCTTCAGCCGAGTGAACTGTTCGCCATTCGTCGGCGCACGTTTGACAACGAAAACACACGTGACCTAACCGAACCGTCTACCGAGGCGAGATCAGACCCTTCGCCAACCCCAAAAAGCCTGAGTAAGATGCGTCTTCCGGATGACCTTGCCGCCGAGCTCAAACAGTGGAAGCTGAAATGTCCGGACCCCTCTCCGGATGCGTTCATGTTCCCCGAACGCGGACGGACGCTTCATGGACACCTTCAACTACCGCAGCAGAGTTTGAAGCCTCTCGCGGACGCATTGAGTATTCAGAAGCTGAACTTCCAGGTGATCCGGCGGACGATCGCCACCAGAGCACAGAGTCTGGGTTCAGTGAAGGACATTCAATCCCACCTGCGGCACTCGCGCGCGGACACCGCCGCGAACGGGTACATGCAGGAGCTTCCCGAGAGTGTGCAGCAAATGGTCGGAACGGTACTTGCGATGCTCACAGCAGAGGAGCGTCCGCAACGGGTAAATTAGCATTTGCTACCAAATGCCACCAATGCACTTCGCGCATCCGTTCCAAGTTGTTGATTTGATGGTGGGCACAGCAGGATTCGAACCTACGACTTCCACCGTGTGAAGGTGTGGCGATAGGTGCCGGCTGAACATTCTAAAAGGGTTAGAAGCCGGTACAGTGGCTCAGAACCGGCATAATGGGCGCTAAATGCCACCAAAATGCCACCAATTTCTTATCAGTGGGCATGGGCTGACCCGTGGGGGATCAGCCCACAATCTTTGCTCCGAATGCGCCTCTCACCTGCGCCGGTGCCTAGTCTCAAGGCAAATCCGCGAAGAGGTCCCGTGATGGTACGGAAAGCGCCTTCGCGAGCTTGATGATGTTTTCGAGGGCGATGTTTCGCTCGCCCCTCTCGATCCCGCCGATGTAGTTCCTATGCAGCCCCGCCCGCTCCGCCAAAGCCTCCTGCGAGAGGCCACGCTCATCCCGGAGCTTCCTCACGGACGCACCGAAACGAGCTTTGATGGAAGCTGCGGGCACAGCTCCATAGTTCGTTTCTGACCACTATGAGTCTACACACGATGAATGTGATATTTTGCTGGCATACCAGTGCGGCGGCGCAAGCGGTGTTGTTTTTCTTCAACGTCTCCGGCGACACGGGTCCGTTCGCAAGAGATAATGTCTTCGGCTTCAGCGCACCCGCCTGAGCAGGTTGAGATCATGGGCAGCGACATCCCGAAAGAAGAGCCTAGAACAAAGCGCAGGGACATCAACTATGGATGAAGACTTCATCGAATGCCACGAACTCGCGGGAAAGCAGATCGAAGCGCTTCGGATCTACAAAGACACCGGAGACGGTACGGAGCTCCAGATCGATTTCCCGGACGGAACGAGCTTCAGTTGCTGTTTCGCAACGAAGCCGGCCTTCGAAGCAAGCCTTATTCGTCCTGGTGTCGGGCCTGCTGAAACCCTGAAAAAGTACGAGATCGGATAGCTAGTCAGTTCAAAACGATTGCTCCACTATTCCGTCTCGGAATACATGACGGACGACAAGTCATTGGACGCAGCGTGTAGGACCCGATTAGGTTTGCGCCATTGCTGACGAACTGATGTCAGCGGAGGTGCAAATTGGCCCAGTCCCTTCCCATACTTCGTTCGGATGAACAATCCATCCGCTTACCGATTCGTCTGGTTCGCCCTGAGGACATCGCTCTCGCGAAGCAGAGGACGATGCGTGCTCTGCGCATCCTCGCACCGACCTTCTTTGCTCTGACCTTCGCCGGCGCTGCCCACGCGCAGGGGTCGATGGACTTCTCCGGCGCGACCACTCTGATGAACACCTTCAAAACCTTCGCAATCTACGCCGGTGCGGTAATCTGCTTCGCTGGCCTGATCTTCGCCGGCATACGCATGTTGAGCGGCCGCTTTCAGGACGCCATTCCAGGCCTCTTTGGTGCGCTCTTTGGCGCCGGAGTGCTCGGCTGGGGCGCAGGCTGGATCGGTTCACTCACCGGGCAGACGCTTCAGTAGGTGATGCCATGCAGAAGCGAGGAGAGCCGCTACCGATCAATCAGGCGTTGAACCGGCCCAGAGCCAAAGCTGGCCTTGAGTTGGGGACGTGGATGGTCATTGTTTTCGTCTCGGTGACGGCTTTCCTCGTTGGCTTTCGGATGCTTGCCGTTCTCAGCTTTCCAACGCTCGCGGCCGCGGCTTGGCTGACCGTGCGCAAACACCCCAAGATGTTCCAGCTCATTGGCCTGCAGTGGAGCAAGAAGGCGTACTATGACCCGCGCAAATTCTGACCAGATCAAGCACACACCGTGGTTCGCCCAGGCCGGATCCGCTTGCTCGATTGTGCCCATCTCGCGCTTCGTATCTGCCGACACATTCGCTCTGAAGGGCGGCGGCTACGGATGCCTTTTCTCTCTGACGGGGATGGACGACGAAGGGCTGACCGACCAGGAACTGGAGTCACGCACCCGATCCATCGAAGGTGCGTTGCGCGGCTTGCCCCAGGGTTCGTGCCTCTACCAGTACACCCGCGTTCTGTCCGGCTTCGACCTGCCCCGGCAGAAACGGTATGAGAATCCGGCGACCGAGAGCTTCGTTTCGGACCGGCTCTCGTTTCTAACGCAGACAGCAAACTTCCGGCGCATCGACCTGCACTGGTGCCTCACGATCGAGCCGCCGCAGGTGAACCCGCTTCAGCGCAAACCCAAGGAGCACGCCGGTGAGTCGTCCCGGAGCCTGGCGGAGTTGCAGAAGACGGCCACCATCCTGCAGTCCCATCTCGGCAATTCACTGGGCTTTCGCTTGCTCGGCAAGAACGAGGCATTTCAGTTCTTTTCCTACCTCTTCAATCT
>CAXTRN010000038.1:0-22772 GCA_964246645.1 uncultured Acidobacteriaceae bacterium | reverse complement strand
CATCTCTACGGACAGAGGCACGATGATCAACGGACAGGTAATTGCGATCACAGGAGCAAGCAGCGGCATTGGAAAGGCTACGGCTCTTGAATTAGGTCGTCTCGGAGCGAAACTTGTGCTGGGTGCACGGCACGAAGAAGCGCTTGTCGGGATAGTGGAACAAGTTCGCGCTGCCGGAGGTCAGGCCACACACCGCGTTACCGATGTGAGTAGGCGTGAGGACCTTCTAGAACTGGTACGCCTTGCCCAAGAGAGCTTTGGTCAGCTTGACGTACTGTTCAGTAATGCCGGCGCCATGCCCATCGGCCCTTTTGATGAGCTTGCCGTGGATGATTGGGAGGCCATGGTGGACGTCAATATCAAAGGTGTCTTGTTTGGGATAGCGGCTGCCCTCCCCGTGTTTCGTCGACAAGGCTCGGGTCACTTCATTCATACCGCATCCACGGCTGCTCGTAAAACAGTGCCGAACCAGGTGGTTTATGCCGCCACGAAGGCGGCGGTCCTCGCGCTCTCCGACGGCCTCCGTCAAGAGCTGGCAGGACAGATACGAGTCAGCACCATCCTGCCTGGCTTCACGGACACTGCGTTCAGCGAGCACGTGAAGAGCCCTGCATTGAAGGCGCAGATGCAAAAGGCCGGAGAAAAGCTCGCCATGTCGCCCGAGGCTGTGGCCAACGCCGTTGTTTACATTCTGCAGCAGCCCGATGAAGTGAATATCGGTGAGGTTACGCTTCGCTCGAAAGCCCAAGCCTGATGTCTGTCACTGATAAGTCCTGAGAAACGCTGTTGTGGAAGTAAGCACACCTTCCGGCAATGCGACTTGCCGTTATGAATCCATATCAGGAAGTTGCAAAGCGTCGGAACCCGTTCCGAGGACAGAACCGGATTGATTTAGGCTTTCGTTGTGCGGGCTTTTGGGAAAAATTTCTCGAATCGGTGGATGCTAGCGCTTGTTCCTGCTGCTCTTATTGCATCGCCTATGTTGCTCGTGGGCTTTTTCATGGCCAACAACTTCGCTGGTGCCCTGTTTGGGCCTCCTGTTATTTGGAACCGCCCATGGCAAGTTCCACCACGTAAAGATCTTGTAGGTCACTACACAGAATCTGAACGCCATTTGGATGACCGGAGCCCTTCTGCCGCCGCCAGCCTGACCTTGCAAGCAGACGGATCAATGACCGTGGCGAATCTACCGGCAGACTTCGGCACATCCAGGTGCACCCTTTCTGGCCGTGGGAGCTGGGCAGGCCCTGATGATGACGGCATTCGTCTCACGGTCGTTTCCGATCAACAGGCTGGCTCGTGTCCGTCCAGTTCATACACAGGATTAGAGCTGGCAGGCCGTTCAAAGCCGTTTCGGTTGTATTGGATCGTAGGGGACCCCGACTCAGGGACCGGCGTGTGGTTTCGCGAGCGGTGAAGTCGGTCGGCTCCTGGTCTTGAAAGGACTGGCTTTCGCGCGGCTGACGTTAGTCTCATAACGCGACTGTGGGAAGTTCGCCGCGCTTACTGTAACAAACCTTCGTTTGTGGAGATAGTTCGGTAGGCTCAATAAACTCAGGAGAATGGGCAATGTTTATACCTTTGGTCCATCGCCTAATCCACAGGCAGCAGTTCCGCAGGCAGGCGCTAGGTTGGAGCTGACCGAGGCATCTTTGCCCCTGAGTCACTCACATAGATTTCAGCTCGGGCGGTTCTCCATGAAGGCACTCGCAGCGGCATTGTTGTTGTTCTCAGCATCTATGCTCCATGCTCAGCAAGTGTGGCAACCGTCCCCTGGTCATACTCAGCTTCCGTTATGGCCCGGATCTATCCCGGACGCTAGACCGTACACCGGTCCAGAAACCCTCGTTACCGAGCACAAGAACTTGGTAGCTGGGAAGCCCTGGATGTACATCAATAATGTATCCATTCCAACAATGACTGTGTATTCACCCAAAGAAAAGAATACCGGGACTGCCGTGGTTGTCTTTCCCGGGGGAGGTTATCAAATCCTCGCGATCGACCTCGAAGGTACAGAAGCCTGTGATTGGCTGAACTCTCGTGGAATCACATGTGTGCTGTTGAAATACCGCGTACCGGGCGAAGGTAAGCTCCCAAAATCAGGTTCATATCCAGCTTCCCCGGAGGCTTTGGAAGACGCCCAGAGAGCGATTGGATTGACGCGTTTGCATGCCGCGGAATGGCATATCGACCCTCACAAGATCGGCGTATTGGGCTTTTCTGCGGGAGGACATCTGGTAGCCGCTACCAGCGTCCATTGGGACAAGCGTCTTTACGCGTATGTGGACGCAGCTGACAAGCAAAGCTGCCGTCCCAATTTTGCCGTCGCGCTTTATCCAGGCCACTTGCATGTGAAAGACAACACCCTGGAACTGAACCCAGACATCGCAACGCGAATCAACGCGCAGACTCCGCCGACGTTCTTGCTTCAGAACGAGAATGACGACACCGACACTATTTGGGATTCGCTCAGCTATGAAGCGGCGCTCATCCGGGCAAACGTGCCAGTGGAGTTCCATTCCTATGCGACAGGTGGTCACGCTTTCGGTTTACGGCGGACTACGTTTGCCGCTACCGCGTGGCCCTCTCTAGTCGAGACATGGCTACATACCATTAGGGTGCTGACAAACTGAAGTGATTGGTGTGTCACCTACGCTCCCCCTCAGGACTAGTATGGTCGAGCTGTAGATCAGCAGAAATCCTCGTTTAGGACAGTGTGACCAAATGACTGCCCGCAATGCGGTTTCGCACGGTTATCGTAAGCCCCTTGCGGGATTACGCGGTGCGGACCGCGGTACATGTGGACGCAGGGGAATCTGTGTCTCCACTGCGCCCACCATCGACCCTTTACAGGAGTTTGCCCACGGGACCAGCGCCCATGCTGGGTCCAGGCTCGACGTCCGACCCTGGTTTGTACGCGAGGTCATGCAGTACCCACAGCTTCTCTGCCCGGCTTACCGGCATTCCAGCAACAATCACGTAACTCTGGCCGTTGCTTTCAAAGACGATACGGTTCAGATGAACGGAGGCGGTGACCGCACCGTTGACCTGAGTTGTGGAAAGAAGGAAGCGTCCCTCGCCAGGCACATAAAACCAGACAGCGTCATCAGGACCATCGCCGTCGGCGCCTCCGTCCGCCATATCGCCCACAACCATATCGTTTTTCAAGAGCAGAGGTGAAATCACTCGAACTTCGTTAGCCCCCGGATCGAGTGGCGCATGCCCTCCGACGGGAATGTGATCTGACCAGCCTCCGCTGACCGTGAGCTTCAGTTCCCCGGTGTTCGGCACGGCCAGCGTTTCCCCTGGGGTGAACCAGGACTGAATCTCCGGCAGGCTGCCGGCCGTGTCTGGCCCAAAAGCAGCCGGCCCGATCGGCGTTACCTTCGAGCGAATCGAAAGCAGGATGCGGCTTCCATCGCGCTTCAACGCTTTCACGGTGTAGAAGAGGTTAGATTTGTCGATCTGCGCGAGGCCGCCGCAGGTATCGTGCGCTCCACCAGAAACAGACACATCACATAGAACACTGTTGCCCTGTGCCGGCGTGAGCTTCAATGAAAGCACCGAGCCGTCTTCATGAGCACGCACCCCGATCAGCGCCAACCGTGAACCCAGAACAACGAGCAACGTCACCAAGCAAGCGAACGCAATTCTTGGTATCCGCATCATTTGTAACCCCATTTCCAACCACGTGGTCTTGTTTCGCTTCGTTCTGAGCCATGTGCGCTCCGGGACTGGTTCCGCGATCAGGAGACTGGCGTAGCTGCGCAGTGCGGCCCCCGTTTCGGCGTAACCTTTCAACAACTCCTGGCATGTCGCACAGTGGGCCGTATGTTCTGCCGCATGGAGCGGCACTGCTTCTCCGTCGTACAGCGCGGAGAGATATTCTTTGGCTTCATCGCATCTCATGCGCTTCTCCCTTGGCTGCACCGAGCCAGATTTTCTGTAAAGCGTGCCGGGCCAGGAATAATCTGGATCGCACGGTTCCTACCGGGATGTCGAAGATGACCGCAAGCTCGGCATAAGACTGGCCCTCGACTTCACGAAGCCACAGCAACGTCCGCTGGTCTTCAGGCAAGCGTTTCAGCGCGTCTGCCATGACGGAGCTGCGCTCTGGATCGCAGTTGGCGCTTGGCTCTTCCCCAAACGATGCCTGCGGCTTAGTGCCCCTCCACCAGTCAGCGGCCCGATGTCGACCTATACCGAACAGGTAGGCTTGTATCGTTCCGCGAGCGGGCTCAAACGCACCCGGGCGACTCCAAAGCTGGGCAAAGATGTCTTGCGCCAGGTCTTCAGCTGTTTGAAAAGAGCCAACAATCTGCTGCAGAAAAGCACGTAAGCGCGGTGCGTTCTCCCGGTACAGCGCACTGAAAGCTTCGCCGTCGTTGGCCCATTTGACCGTTTTTGCACCCTCCATCACGAATGTCTCCACCTGATATTCGGGTTAAAGAGCAAAAAAGTTCATCCCGATGGCAAAATATGCAGCAAGGCCGGTCTGGTATCTTCGCCGGCGAGGTTGCAGCTATGCCTATCTCTTGTCCCAGGCGCAAGCGCCGCCGTGATCGCCTGTGCCATCAACGGGACCGGTTAGATTAGGGGTAACGGACGCGAAGCAAGGTACATCTGACGAGATGATGTTTCAAGAAAAACAAGCCGTCGCAAAGTCGCCCCTCCCTCCGTTTCTGAAACGCCAGTTGCCGTCAGTGTATGAGGATCTTTCGAGCACATACGCGCGCAATCTGCACAAATGGCTGATTGTGGCGCCGCTGGTCGGCGTGACGGTAGGGCTCGCCATGACAGCCCTGACGGTGCTGGTTCTGCGCAAGCTTTGGCCGCCGGTGCTGGTGTACTACCTCCACCACCACTGGGCCATCGTTCCGGGGCTCGTCGTAGGATGTGCGGTCGCCGGGCTGATCATGCAGTACGGCACGCCAGATCCGAATGAACATTCCACCGAAGAGATCATCAGGTCCTACCATGAGCACGGCGGCGCGGTGGACCTGCGATCCTTTCCGCAAAAGCTACTTGCGGCAGTAGCGACCGTCGGGAGCGGTGGAAGCGCGGCACTGGAAGGCCCAAGCATCTATGGCGGCGCGGCACTGGGATCGTGGTGGTGGACCAGGCTACGTGGGATTCAGCTGCGTGGCATCAGTCCACTGCAACTGGATGGACGGGACCGGCGCATTCTGCTCATATGCGGGGCGGCGGCGGGCATGTCGGCGGTCTTTCGCGCTCCGTTTACGGGCATCGTTTTTGCATTGGAAATGCCGTACAAGGATGATCTGGCGCATGAAGCGCTGCTGCCCTCCTTGATTGCGTCCGTGGTGTCGTACCTGACCCTGGGCGCGTTTCTGGGAAGCGAACCCTTGTTCAACTTCGCGAGTGCGCCCGTGTACACCATGCACGACCTGTTATGGTCCGCCTTGCTGGGCGTCCTGATCGGCCTGGTGTCGTTGCTTTATGTCATTTCCTTCCGGCGCTTGCGGATGTTGTGGTGCGGTCGACCCTTCCACACTGGTTCAAACTGGCCATCGGCGGTGCCGTCACGGGCGTTTGTGCGCTGAGTTTTCTGTGGCTGTATCCAGGTGTGCTTGTGCCGCTCGGCCCCAACTATGAGGCGGTGAACGATGTGTTGCGCAACAGCCACGGTTCCGGAGAGCTGGTCGCGTTTGGGCTGTTCAAACTCGCAGCCACAGCGGCAACACTGGGGGCAGGGGGCGTCAGCGCCATGTTTGTGCCCATCTTTCTGACGGGCGGCAGCTTCGGGACGGCATTCGCGCAATCAGTCGTGCATAGCCAGGCCGTGGGTTTGTATGCGGCTGTGGGCATGGCTTCGTTCATAGCCGCAGCCTATAAAACACCGCTGGCAGCCGTTGTGTTCGTGGCAGAAGCGACGGGTGGACACAGCTTCATCATCCCGGCGCTTGTGGGCGCGGCGGTGGCCTACGCTGTTTCCGGCGATGCGTCCCTCTCAGGTGACCAGCGGATTCATAGCGAAGTGGCGGTTGCCGAACAGTCACCCTCACCTGCAGAGCTCCAGCGAACGGCAAGCGCCTGCGATCTTTTTTGACCTCGGTGGTATGGATGGGGCATTGCGTTTACAAACCCTGGCCTTCTCTTTGGAGCTGGCACAAGGACAAGCGGGCAGCTCAGCTTCGAGGAGGTTGGCCAAACGCAGTGTTCGGTCCCAAAGGAGTCCAAACTTCGACGGCGTTTCGGCAATGGTGAGCGTGAGGCTCACATAAGCCGAAGATTGCCCACACGCTGCCATCCTCACGCGGCACCAGTGTGAGTTGTCCCGACTGCTTTGCGCCATTATTCCCCGCTAAAACTTTGGCCGAAAGGCTTAAACCCAGTGAAGGCCCAATCACGTTCCCGCCCAGTAGTTTGCCCATCGTGGTTCGTGTGAAGCCAATCGTGTCGCACTCGCCGGGAGATACACAAATCTGCCCAGGCGTGGCATGCACAAGGGCTCCCAATGCGGGTAAATCTGCGTGTGAAAGAGACTGTTGCACGTCCGCGGCGCTCGCGTGACCTGGGCCAAGGGAATCTTGAACGGCTGCGGCTTTCCAAGCTCCTTTCACGACAACCGGAGTCGCCTCACTCAACTTCTCATCACTGACTTGAGCTGCCGCGGTTAGTGACTGAAGATCATCCATTCTTGCCCAATACCGCTTGCGAAGGCAGTCGGCATTCCCCGTGGCGCAGACCTGATCTCGCTCCGCCAACCATGCTCGTTGCTGCGCTAACAGCTGCGTCTGAGCCTTCGCTGTCAACTGCGGCCGCAAGCCGGCGTAGAGGCGATTGAGCGCGGCATCTAAACGGGTCAGATCGGGTTCGCGGCATAGCGTCTTGTCGATGGGAGTAGCAGCTCGACTGCAATCCAGCGCGGAAGCCGTGTCGGGTGCTGAACCTAACCATACGCATCCCGCAATAACTGTCCCCCACACATGCATCAAACTTTTATTCACGGTTGCGTTGGGTCTCCTACGTGACCCGCTGCCGGATGCCACTCTTCGATGGCATAATTTCCATCTTGGATACTGGTTTTGCGCAGGGAAAAGATCGCCCAAACGACTCCACCGCTCTGCGGCAAGAGCATAAGGCCTGGAACATTTGTTGCGCCACTGTCCCCTACCAGCACCTGTACGGATTGGCTAAGTCCCAATACCCGCTCTATCGCCTCAGCCCACGGCACTTTTGCGATCTCTGTTTTTTTCCAGGCGATGAAGCGGCAATCCTGCCCTTCCACGCATACCCGGCCCGGCGACGCAGTTACGAGCTTCCCTACATCCGGCAGGTCAGCCCTGGCTAGAGAATCGGGTACGTCTGTCTTCGAAGCAGGTTTAGCTGCCAACGGATCTCGAATCCCGGTCGCTCTCCATGTACTGAGCACCGTAAAGGGTGGCGCCAACGAATCGCGCTTATTATCGGCGACACGCGACTCCGCTACAAGCGCCGACAACTGGTCGATCCGTTCTTCATACAGCTTTTGCAAACATCCGTTATTCCCATTTACACATACCCGATCTCGCTTGATTAGCCACGTTCGCTGCTGCGCCCGCAACTCACCTTGTGTCTTAACTGTGATTTGCGGCAGCAAGTCACCATATAACTGGTTCAACCGCTCATCCAGGCGCAATAGCCCCTGATTTCCGCAAATTGCTCCATCCACAGAGGACTTTGCATGACTGCAATCCAGAGCGAGAGATCTCATTGCACTCATGGACAACCAGCATCCTACAATGACTTTGAGCAATAGTGTAATGGTGAAGCCCTCAATATGAGATACGACACAACATTTGGGATGTTGGAGTAGCGCATCTTTCACTCGTCGCCTAACGGCTCATTAATGGGCCGACATAAGGGGTCTGTGCCGTCGATGTCCAAACCTCAGCGGCATAGTGGCAATCATGGGCACTTGCCACACACAGTATGAAGATTGCCCAGAAACTACCGTTGCTACGCGGAACCAGCAGGAGTAGCGGCGATTGCTTCGCGCCGGAGTTGCCTACTAAAACCTGGGCGGATTGGCTGAGACCCAGAACACGACTTATTGCTTCCGCGCCATCCACCTGGGCCAAAGCTGTTCGCGTCCACGCCATCGGGTCACATGCATTCGCCAGGAAACAAACCTTGCCAGGACCAGCATTCACAAGACTTCCCACGGGCGGCAGGTCCGCACGTTTGAGCGACTCCCGAACATCTCTGGTGTCTGGATGAGTCGTTTGGGATGTACCTGCTGGGTCGTGTATGTCAATTGCCTTCCACGCACCCTTCACTACCAGTAAATTCAAATCTTTTAGCTGACCGTCCGTAGCTCCGGCGGCTGCGTCCAATGCTGCCAACTGATCCATTCGGAGACCATACTCCCTACGAAGGCAGTCGGCATCCCCAGTGGCGCACAGGCGATCCCGTTCGGCAAGCCAGGCGCGCTGCTGCATTAGCAACTCCCCTCGTGCCTTGGGTGTCAGCTGCGGGCGCAAGCGCGTGTACATGTCATTCATGTCGGCATCTAAATGCGCCAAGTCAGCTTGACTGCAAATAGTTTTTTCTATCGGTGAGACGGCTCGTCCGCAATCTAGCGCTGAAGCTGTGGCCGCACTCAGCAGTAAGCAGCACCATGTAACTGCCGTGAATCGTGCTTTCATTGTAGTTTCCTCGGATCGGGCACAGCAAGTGGCGGAGGAAGCTCTGTCTGCAAGAGATCGGCTTCTTGGTTTGTACGTTTTGAATACTCGGCGTCCGAGCGCAAAGCCGCAATGGCTGGCTGCCATTTCCCTGTCAATGCCAAGTGGCCAAAATCACCTGTCTTACCCTGATAAACACGTGAGAGCCACACTGTTTGCCATCCTTGCGGTAGCTCAATGAATTTGGGAACACCGGGTTGCCGATTGGCGTTCCACCTTGCCAAAGCTTCGCCTAACTTGTTATCGAACACAGCTGCATCGCACATATCTGCTTCGGTTTTGGTTAGCTCAGGCACGGGACCGAGCTTGCCTACCTTCTCCGCGACCTGCACCTTAGTCATGGCTCTGAAGTTATTCGGCTTTACAAACGGCTTGAGTTTATTCATCAGCGTTTGAGGCAACTTCATATCCTGAAAATCCGTAAGGCGCCATTGTCCTAGATCAAACCCGGAAGCCACGGTCATCCCGCTCTGACCCGCCACGATGCCAGTCTTCTTCTTAAAGGGAACGTAGCCTCGAAGCCATTGGTCGCCTTCCAAGCTGGCAATAAATGCAAAGTCGACCTTCGTGCCATATTTAGGGTTGATGGGTGCGAATGCCGCTGGGTCGGTTTTTCCGATAAAGCGACTTTTCGGTCTCTTGGATGAGAACTGGATTGCCCAGGCGTTTCCATTCACCAGCGCCGTAGCGACCGTTGTAATCACTTCTTCATCCGTCAATGCGTGCGTGGCCCCAGTGCTGAGGGTGCGGGCAATCGCGCGAAGGGAGTGCATCGCCGCATGATCCTTGACGAAAGGACGCAGCTCCGATGCGGTGTACTGTTTATCCAGTGTTTTGCGGTGCGGGCATGCCAGGCTGCGGGAAGTGGCTCCGTCCCGATGACCACGTGATGGGGATGCCCGTGGAGCTGGTGGGCCCGCAGCCACAGCCAGGCTGCGTTGTCTTCCGCATCGAAGCGGTCGTCGAGCACGGTGAGCTGGTTGTCGGCACGGGCGATTGCCCCGGTCAAGCTCGCCGGTGATGTACCCATAGCGCCAGCATACGACAAATGTGCATGTTGTACGTAAGCATGCCAGATCCGGTTAAATCGGCCCCGGGCGCCGGTTTTACCAGTATTGACCGCGGTTACAAGTGGGCGGCGAGGTTGCGGGTGATGTGGCCGGTGACGTCTTCGGTGTGTTTGGTGGCGTCGTTGCGGACGCGTTCCAGGGTGTTGAGGTATTTGCGGGTAATGTCGCCGGTGACGTATTTGCCGTCGAAAACGGACGCTTCGAAGTTACAAATGTCGGGCGCGATCATGGAAACGGAGGCTTCAAGATCGGCGAGGTCCTGGAAGATGACGCAGTCGGCGCCGATCTCCTGCGCGAGCTGGGGGACGGTGCGGCCGGAGGCGATCAGTTCGGTGCGCGCGGGCATGTCGATGCCGTACACGTTGGGGTAGCGCACGGGCGGCGAAGTCGACGCGACAAAGACCTTTTTCGCACCGAGTTCGCGGGCCATGGCGATGATTTCGCGGATGGTATTGCCGCGCACAATGGAGTCGTCGACGAGCAGCACGTTGCGGTCTTTGAACTCTTGCGGGATCGGGCTAAGTTTGCGGCGAATGGACTGCCGGCGCTGCGCCTGGCCGGGCATGATGAAGGTGCGGCCGATGTAGCGGTTTTTCATGAAGCCTTCGCGGTAGGGAAGGTTCAGATGGGTGGCGATTTCGAGTGCGGCGGTGCGGCTGGTCTCCGGGATTGGGATGACCACATCGATGGGGACGTTTTTCCAGTCTCGCTTGATTTTGGCGGCGAGCTTTGCGCCCATGTTGATGCGTGCTTGGTAGACCGAAACGCCGTCGATCACCGAGTCCGGCCGCGCCAGGTAGACATATTCAAACAGGCAGGGCGATTTTGGCTTGGCAAGCTTCGATTTTTTCGACCACAGTTTGCCCTTCATGTCGATAAAAACAACCTCGCCGGCTTCAAGATCGCGGTCGAGGTGGAAGTCGTTCACGCCCAGCGCCACGCTTTCGCTGGCGAGCATGTAATCTTTCTTGCGGCTCGCTTGTTCCGCCTGACTTTTTGCACCTTTGCGACCAGATTTTTCAGCGGGACGGTCCTCGACGGTGCGGCTGCCCAGTACCAGCGGGCGGATGCCATAAAGGTCGCGGAAGGCGAGCATGCCGACACCGGAGATCATGGCGACCACGGCATAGCCGCCGCGGCAGCGCTTGTGCAGTTCTTCCACGGCTGCAAAAATGTCCGCCGGCTTGGGCGTCACGACGCCGCGCTTGGTGAGCGCGTGGGCGAATACATTCAGCATGACCTCGGAATCCGAGGTGGTGTTCAGATGGCGCTTATCGTTTTGATAAACATTGTCGACGATTTCACGAACATTGGTGAGATTGCCGTTGTGCGCAAAAACGATGCCGTACGGCGAGTTCACATAAAACGGCTGGGCTTCGGCGACCGACGCGCAGCCGGCCGTGGGATAACGCACATGGCCGATGCCCATGTTGCCCAGCAGGCGAGCCATGTTGGTCCCGTTAAAGACGTTGGTGACGAGGCCATTTTCTTTGTGGAGGTAGAAGCGATCCTGGTAACAGGTCGCGATGCCGGCCGCGTCCTGTCCCCGATGTTGCAGCATGGAAAGCGAGTCATAGATGACGCCGCTGACCGGATGGTGTCCGAAGACGCCGACGATCCCGCACATATTTCAGTCCTTGCCAGCCATCGTGCTTTGTTTGTTTCGACTAGGGTTGTTTCGACTGTTTTGACTGCGCTGCGTTCGGTCGTCGTGCATGCCCCTTTTAGCATCTCACGGTTCCGTCGCTTGAGTCGTGTGGACGACTCGGAGATTGGATGAGGCTGTTGTGTTTCGGTTGCGGCGACCACAGGTATGGGCCGGTTCGGGCGCTGAGCTGTTGGGCTATTGGGCTGTTACGTGGCGGGTTTAGCTTACCGCCCTCGCCGCACGCGCCGGAGCCTTGCTTTTTGCTTTCGGGCCGGGGTGGCGGCGGGCTTTGGGACGCGATGGCGCTTCCGCTTCGAGCGCGTGGAGGTAGGCCTCAAGTCCGCGTTCCCGCTCGGCGCGGAAAAAACGGTACAGCTCATGGCTTCGCCCCAGGGTGCGGCGGGCGGCGTGGGCGATCTCCAGGGCATCGTGCCAATGGCCGCCCGCTTCCTGCAGTGCTTCGAAGCGTCGGGCGGCGGTTTCCGCCGCGGGGTGGCCGGGCAGGGTTTCGGCGAGGTAGCGTGCAGACTTGGCGGCTTTGCGGATGTTGTGGAGATCGTCCTCGCCGGCCTCGGCGGGAAAGCCGGGTTGGATGAGTGGGGTTTGTTGCAGCAGCGATTCCACTTGGGCGAGCAACGTGGACGCGGGCAGGGCGAGGTTCTCGGCGGACTCCAACTGCTTCAACAGGCGTTCGAGAGCCCTGACCGCTTTGCTTTGCCGCTTGCCGAGCAGCCGTTGCAGGTCCTCAGCCGCGGCGTCCCGCTTCTTGCCCAGGTGCCTGCGCAGGGTGTCGGCCCCGTCGGCGATCTGGTCGTCGGCAGTGTTCGCGATCGCTTGCGGAGGCTCGGGAGCCATGGAGATTCCCGTAGGCTGGTGGAGCGTTTCAATTTCGGGGGCAGGCAGGGTCGGCTCCGGCGCGGTGGACGGCTCCAGCATCTTGCGATGCACATCAAGATCGCGCACGGTACCTGCCGCGCGCCGCAGCCGTTGAAGCTCTTTGCGCAGACGGGTGGCCGCGGTGCCGTGCTTCGGCAGGCCGGAGCTATCAGGCAGCGCGGCAAAGAGAAACAGCTGTGCTTCCAGCCGGCGGGTTTCGGTGCGGAGGCGGTGTACCGGCTTGGGGCTTGGGTCGGCGAGGCACACCGAAAGTGCGGCCTCGAGAGCGACGCCATGCTCGCGCAGAATCTGGATGGGATGGGTAACTGCTTCCTGTAGTGCGGGCCGTTTTGCCTTGCTTTGGATCACCTTTATGTGATGCGGCCGGGGTCTCGGCGGAGGTTTGTTCCCGCTTTCTACAGAAAGGCCCATTTGGCGCAGCGGAAGGGAACTTTTCCAGCGCCCAACCGCGGAGATTCGCCGGAGTCGGCTGGAACGTAAGCGGTATCATCGAAAGCAAGTGATGTGGGGGAATGCCGACGTGCTCATTGCCACTGATCCGCTGACGGTGCGGCACGACGCGCCGGGAGAGGATGCGCCGTTCCGGAGTACACAAGATAGTGGTGCACAGTGCCAGCATTTGCCGGCCCAGCGCGCGGAGGCGGTGCGCTTGCGTCCCGCGGTTATGGACGATGCAGCGGCCTTGGCGCTGGTCGGCGCCGCTACCTTTCTAGAGGCTTTTACGTGGATGCTGCCGGGAGCCGACATCCTTTCCCATTGCGCACAACACCACACAGCAGAGGCGTATCGCGCCTACCTTGCGCAGCCGGACACTCGGATTACGCTCGCCGAAGCCTGTCCCGGCGGCGCGCCGGTTGGGTATGCGATGCTGACGGCACCGGAGCTGCCCAGCTTTGCCGTGCAGTCCTTCGATATTGAACTAAAGCGGATTTATTTGTTCTCACGGTTTCGGTCGGCGGCTACGCCTGTGGTGGTTTCGCGTGCAACGGGACTTGCCGAGCCGGTGCCAGGCTTGCGTGCCGGGCAAGCGTTGCTGGAAGCAGCCGTCGCCGAGGCGCTGGCGCTGGGCCGGCGGCGTTTGCTGCTGGGCACCCATGCGGGCAATGCGCAGGCGATCGCGTTTTATCGGAAGCATGGATTTACCGAAGCCGGCACGCGGACCTTTCAGGTTGGCAGCCAGGTGTGCTGTGACTTGATTTTTGCCAAAAACCTGCATTAAATGCCCTTGTAGCGCACCCACGGTTTGTAAACAAGGCACGCGGTGGCAGAAGGAAGTAAGCCGAAGAGGTATTGTTTGAGAAAGCACAAGCGATGCGCCTGACCCAACCCACCGGCACGCCGCGTCGTGCGGCCGGTCCGGGCGGAAAAACGCGAGCGCCGACCACGGAACCGGGATTTACAAATCCGAATCGGCAGGTAGTGGAGCGAGCCACGGGCGCGCCTTCCACCACGCGCGACGGGCAAACGATCTACGCGCTGCGCTGCCGCGACTGCGATCACCTTTACGGCTGCAACGGTCTGGATGTGAAGGAACGCCGCTGCCCCGTGTGCCAGGGCGGGGTCGCGGGAGAGCCGCTGCGAGCGCGGCAACCCGGACTGTTTGAATAGGCGCGCTTTGTTTCCGCCCAAAGTTGCGCCGGTGCGGCGAAGAGGCGGCTTGGGATAGCCATCTTTCCCCGCATCCTTTGCTCCCCGGGGCACGTCTATATATATGGTAGACTGTGTTGCGCTTGAGAATTGCGCCTTGAGTTGCCGAGGCTGTTGCGAAGTTCCGGTGAGGTCGAACGGAAGTGCGGTTTGACTGAGCGGAGTTCAAGACAGCTTCCGCCTGCGCCCGCGGCTTTGACCGCACCTCGATCTCAGCGTTCCCGCGACAACCCAGGAAAAGCTGCGCCCGGTTTCTACCCCGAGCCGCAACGAAACGGATATATGTCTCCCGCGCCTCATGCGCCGGGAGCGCCTTTGAGGAGCACGGCATAACGTGGCTGAAGAGATTGATAAGTACGAAGAAGACGTAGACCGGCTGATTGATACCGGCAAGGAAAAAGGATATCTCACCTATGGTGAGGTCAACGATCTGTTGCCGGGCGACATCACCTCGCCCGACGACCTGGACGACTTGCTGACGACGATCAACACGCAAGGCATCGATGTGCTTTCCGGTGAGGGCCGGCGTGGGCGCGGCGGTGCGGACCGGGAAGACCGCGCGGAAGATGAGGAAGAGCGTTCCGACGATTCGGATGTGGAACTGGATCTTTCGCCGGGCACACTGGAAAAGACGAACGACCCCGTCCGCATGTACCTGCGCGAGATGGGCACAGTGCCGCTGCTGACCCGCGAAGGCGAGGTGGAGATCGCCAAGCGGATCGAACGCGGGCAGATGCGGGTGATGAAGGCGATTTCGCGGTCGCCGATCGTAATTCGCGAGATTTCCGGCTTAGGCGAAGACCTGAAGCGCGGCGTGCGCAATATCAAGGAGGTCGTCACCTTCGATGAGGAAGAGCTGACCGAGGAGATCGTGCAGTCGCGCGTGCGCAAAACCGTCAAGCGCATCGATGAACTGGTTTCGCACCAAAAGAAGGCGACCGAGTTTCAGGGCCGCGTGGACGAGCCGCAGGGCAAGGACCCCAAAGCCAAGCAGAAGGATCAGCGCAAGGCGCGCTGGCTGATGGGCCGCGAGCAGGTGTACGTCACGCGGATCGTGCGTGAGTTGAAGTACACCAACTCCGAAAAGAAGCGGTTGCTCGATAAAGTGAATAAGACGGTCGACTCCATGCGTACGCTGGAGCGACAGATCCGTTCGCTGGACGCGAAGTTCGATGCTTCGCGCTCGGAAGAGTTGAAGAAGGAGTATCGGCGGCAGCAGAAGAACTGCCGGACGGATCTGGATCGCCTGGAAGGCGAGATCGGCATTCCGTTTGAAAGCCTGAAGCGCACGCAGCG
The DNA here is from genome assembly GCA_964246645.1 of uncultured Acidobacteriaceae bacterium. Classification (GTDB taxonomy): domain Bacteria; phylum Acidobacteriota; class Terriglobia; order Terriglobales; family Acidobacteriaceae; genus Granulicella. Next base: position 7,524 of record CAXTRN010000038.1, on the reverse strand, counting down.
CGAGATCGTGCAGGGCGACATGGATGCCGAGCGCGCCAAGCGCGAGCTCATCGAAGCCAACCTGCGGCTTGTGGTTTCGATTGCCAAAAAGTACACCAATCGCGGGCTGCAGTTCCTCGATCTGATTCAGGAAGGCAACATCGGTCTGATGAAGGCGGTCGACAAGTTTGAATATCGCCGTGGGTATAAGTTTTCCACCTATGCAACCTGGTGGATTCGGCAGGCGATTACGCGGGCGATCGCCGACCAGGCCCGGACGATTCGCATTCCGGTGCACATGATCGAGACGATCAACAAGCTCATCCGAACTTCGCGGCAGCTGGTTCAGGAGCTTGGGCGGGAGGCTTCTTCGGAAGAGATCGCCAAGCGCATGGATATTCCGGTGGCGAAGGTGCGCAAGGTGCTCAAGATCGCGCAGGAGCCGATATCGCTCGAAACGCCGATCGGCGAAGAAGAAGATTCGCATTTGGGAGATTTCATCGAGGATCGCATGGCGGTTTCACCGTCCGATGCGGTGATTTCGGTGAATCTGAAGGAGTACACCTCACAGGTGCTGCGCACGCTGACCCCACGGGAAGAACGTGTGATCAAGATGCGCTTCGGGCTGGAAGACGGATCGGAGCACACGCTGGAGGAGGTTGGTCAGAGCTTCCAGGTAACGCGCGAGCGCATCCGGCAGATCGAGGCCAAAGCTCTGCGAAAACTGCGGCACCCGAGCCGCAGCCGCAAGCTGAAGGCCTTTGTGGATGGGGTGAAGGAGTTGTAGTTTCTCCTGCGAACCAAGGAAAGGGCGCCGATTTTGGCGCCCTTTCCTTTTGCAGTGTTCCCGTCCGCTTACGCTGGCTCGCCATCGGCGCGCTGCTCCAGACGGCTGGCGGCTATCACGATTCCGGGGGCTCCCAGGCATTGCTGATATACCCGGCAGAACCGTTCGCGGAGACGATTTTTCCGGGGTTGCCCAGGACGACGGCTTTGGGGGGCACATCAAAGTTGACGTAAGCGCCGGGAGCGATCAGCGCTTCGCGGCCGATGGTCACTTTACCGACGATGATGGCGTTCGAGCCGACCCACACGCGGTCCTCGAGGGTTGGCGCTCCCTGGCGCACGCCGCGATTAGTAGCGCCGATGGTGACTCCCTGCGCTACGTTCACATTGCGCCCGAGTCTGGCGAAGGGACTGATGACCACGCCGCCGAAATGACCGATAAAAAATCCCGGAGAAAGCTCCATTGCCGGAGAAATATCGAAGCCGTAACGAAAACGGTAGTGGTTTAGCAAAACGCGATGGTACAGGTAGGGCAGAAAGCCAAAGCCACGCTTTCGGGGTGTGTAAAAGGCGACTTTGCGTAAATACCAGGTGAAGCGAAAGCCGGGTTCCCGCAGCCACGCGCTGAAAAAGGCGGACGCATCCGAACGGCCGCGATAGCGGTACACGTCTTGCCGCAGCGTACGCCATAAGTCGGCGCGGGTGGCCCTGGTTTCCGGATGGAGCTCAGCTGCATTCATCTGCGTGAGTTGGGGTTCCCATTTCGATTCACTTTGCGGCATCTGGATAAAGGTCTTCCAACGGTTTCTCCGGTCCCATGCCGATGGGGAGCCCGGGCCGGGGCAGCATGGCGTCGCGCATGGCCGTGTTGTAGAGAAAGATCGCTTCGACGACGGCGGCCTGCTTCAGGTCCGGCTCGCTGAGATGCTCGTAGGTGTCGAGCGCAGTGTGATGGGTGCGGCTTTCGTAATCGCGCGGGTCCTGGATGAACTGGAAGCCGGGCAGCCCAGCCATCTGGAACGGCACATGGTCGGTGGACCCCGTGTTGCGCTCGGAGATGGTGGTCATGCCGAGATCGTGCAGCGGCTGCATCCATTGGGAAAAGATTTCGCCGATGCCCTCGTTGCCCTCCGTGTAGACGCCCAGTAACTTACCTGTGCCGTTGTCGAGGTTGTAATAGGCATCGAGTTTAGCGGCTTCGGGTTTCAGGGTGGGTGGTGCGGTCATCGGCTGAAGAAACAGCGGGGTATCCGCATCTTCCTTCGCACCCGAGTAATGAAATTGCGCGAAATGACGGTTCACGTAGCCTTGTGATCCGAAGATGCCCTGTTCTTCACCGCTCCAAAGTCCGATCCGGATCGTGCGCCGCGGCTGCACATGCAACGCGGTCAGGATGCGCATGGCTTCCATGGCCACGATCGCACCCGCGCCGTTGTCGGTTGCGCCTGTTCCGCCGATCCAACTGTCCAGGTGGCCGCCGACCATCACCACTTCGTCTTTTAATTTCGGGTCCGTGCCGGCAATTTCGGCGACAGTGTTCATCCCATCAACGTGATCATCCCCGAACTGCGTATCGATGGCGAGGTTCACCGTGACCGGAACCTTGTGCTCGAGCAAGCGCTGCATGCGGTCCCAGGCCTCGGTAGCAATGACCTCTTCCGGGATTTTCTGCTTATGCTCCGACCGGTAGACGAACCAGCCCAGGGAATAGCCGGTGTCGTCGTGCAAGATGCCACCGGAGCCGCCGGGCACCAGAACCGCGACTGCGCCCTCGTCCGCAAAGAACTTGCCGACCTTTTCTTTCAGGGCCCAGTCCCGCATCACGGGCCGAATGACTTGAGGATCGGTGGGCAGCACGGCTTGTTCGCTCATATCGCCATTCAAAGGATATTCGGCAATTTCGTGCAGCTTGACGGCGTCCTCGTGCTCCATCTTGGGTACGCTATTCGGATCCACCTTGGGATTGGAGGCAAAGGCTCCGTAAAGGATGACCTTGCCCTTCAGCTTGCCCTTCAAGGCGGCAAATTCCGCCTCGCTCTTCATGCCGTGGACGGAGATGACCTCCGCAGTGACAGCCCCGGGCGTCCCTGGCGACCATGGGGTGGCCTGGGCGGAGAAGACGGCCGGTGACGGTTTCACAAGCGCCAGGGAAGCGCTGCGCTGCGTCCACGCCATGCCGAACTCGCCCCAGCTTTCGAGGTGGGCATTGCGGCAACCCATGGCGGCCAGCTGTGCGCGGGTCCATTCATTGGCTCGCATCATGGCGGGCGAGCCGGTGAGGCGCGGGCCGATGTCATCGAAGAGGACACCGGCGTAGTCCATGATCCGGGAGTGGTTGAACCCCTGGTCGCGAATGCGCGAGTACATACTCAGGTCGAGGACTTCCGCCGTCGTTCCGGCGGTGGGCGCGGTCTGCGTGTGCGCGAGGGTGGGAAACGCGAGCAGCAGGGCCACTACAAGCGTGCGGCGAACAGGAAGCATGAAACTCATGGTAGCGGGGCACATGGCCTTCGCCTACCTTTATCGGCAGCGTTTGATTTTTCTTTAGTGCTTTTTGTGATTTGTTCTGCGGCACCCGGAAGGCAGGTTCGCTGCGGATGCCATGCGCTGTTGTTTGAGGGTTAGAAGATGGAAGGAGAGCACATAGCGAAACATCTGTTAAGCCGATGAATGCATAACTCCCAATACGTTCGCGAGAGATGCCCTTGCCGGGTTGCTTTCAGATACGCCACGTACACTGGAAACAGAGAACCAAAGGGGAGTGCGATGGCTGATCAGATTACAAAGAAGATTTCCGCACGGAACCAGTTGCCTGGAACGATTGAAGAGATTGTTTTAGGGACGGTGACGGCAAAGGTGACCCTGCGTGTCGGCGAGCATTTGCTTGAGTCCGTGATCACGCGGCAAAGTGTGGAGGAGATGGGTGTAAAGGTCGGCGACAGCGTGACCGCGCTGATCAAGTCCACCGAAGTGATGATCATGACGGCGTGATGCCGGTCGATGGCTTTGCGTGCACAAGGATGCGTGCACAGGATGCGTGTGGGCAAGGTGGGGGATCAGCGGCGGCAGAACAGCAGGTCTCTCCCCCTTCGCCGACAGGTGGCAGCTCCGGTTAAGATGGCAGATATTCTGTAAGGCCGAAGAAATCCCGGAGAAATGATGAGTTTGGAGCAGGATCTCGACATTCTTGACGAGCAGGAAGAGCAATTGCGCTTCGGCGTTTTCGGCGCGGAAACGGCGTGGCTGGTGGGGTCGAGGCTGCGCGCCATGGCGATGGAACAAAGCGTCGGTTGCACGATGGAGATTGAAGTTGCAGGACAGCTTTTGTTTGGGTGCGTGACGCCGGGCGCCAACCTTGGGCAAGCGAACTGGATTCGCCGGAAGCGGAATACGGTGCAGCATTTTGCGCGGTCTTCGTACGCGGTAGGGCGCAAGCTGGAGCGCGACGGCGGCACGCTGGAAAGCCGGCACGCGTTGCGGGAGGCGGACTTTTCGACACATGGCGGCGGATTCCCGATTGTGCTGGTAGGTACGGGACTGGTGGGCAGCGTGATCTTTTCGGGTTTGTCGCAGCGGGAAGATCATGGCCTCGTGGTGGCGGCGCTGGCAGAGGTGCTGGGGGTCGATGTGCCCCGGTTGCTGTGATGACGACGGGTGAGGAGGAGTCGGGCTCCTTCAAAGATGTGTCCGGGAACTCTTCTGGAAGTTCTGCCGAGAGTTCCGCGGAAAGTTCCCTCGGAACTGTTCTGCGCATTTCGAGCCGAGCCGCGGACCGGCTGCGTTTGGGGCACCTTTGGGTGTATCGGACGGAGTTGGGCGGGGGTGCGAGCGGGGAAGTGGACGCGCCGGCGCCGGGTGCTTTGGTGCGTGTGGAAGACGGCGCGGGCCGGCCGCTGGGCGCAGCGCTGTATTCATCCTCGTCGCAGATCGCGTTGCGGATGGTTGCGCGCGAGGCCGGTTTGTCCCGTGCGGCGTACCTGGCGGAGGTACGCTTGCGGGTGGCACAGGCCTTGGCGCGGCGGCGAGCGGTGGCACCGCTGGATAACAAGCGGGATACGAAGCCGGATACGGACTTGGGCCAGGTATCCGATGCGCAGCGACTGGTGTTTTCCGAAGCCGATGGGCTGCCGGGCATCGTTGTCGACCGGTATGCGGATCTGGTGATTTTGCAGTTGCTGACTCAGGGAACGGCGAAGGAAGATGTGCGGACGGCAGTGGTGGCCGCGTTGGTGGCGGCTCTCGCGCCTGCCGGTGAGGCGCTCACGATCGTTGAGCGGCCCGACCCGCGAATCCGGGAGTTGGAGCAGCTCGCGCCGCCACCGGAAGGCGCCGTGTTTACGAACCGCGTCGGGCCTGCGCACCGTGAGGCCGCGCAAACAGGGGCAGCGCAAGCGGAGACAGCGCAAACAGGGGCAGAGGCGAAGGGAACGGAGACGGAGGAAACGCAGGCCGCGCTTCTTTCTACTGTGTTCACGGTGAACGGGCTGCGGTTTGAGTATGACGCGGCTGCTGGGCAGAAGACCGGGGCCTTTCTCGATCAGCGGCTGAACTATGCGGCGGCAGCGGCATGGGTGCGGCGCTCGGGCCGCACAGGGCACGCGCTGGATGTTTGCACCTACCAGGGTGGATTTGCGCTGCACCTGGCAGAGGTGTGCGAGCGGGTGACGGGGGTGGATCAATCGCGGACGGCGCTCCAAGTGGCGGATCGTAATCTGACACGGAATCCGCAGTTGCGGGCGGAGGTGGATTGGGTTGAAGCGGATGCGTTTGCCTTTTTGCGCGCGCTGGCTGAGGCGCGTCGCCAGGCGGAGGACGCGCCAAACGGCGTAGCGCGGCACGGACCGGCTGCGGGGCGGCATGGGCACCCACAGCAGGGATTACCGGGCGGCTTGCCGTTGCGGTTCGATGCCGTGGTGCTGGACCCGCCGGCATTTGCGAAGTCGAAGCGTGCCGTGGAAGGCGCGCTGCGTGGCTATAAAGAGTTGAATCTGCGTGCGATGCAGCTTTTAGCACCGGGTGGCACGCTGGTGACGTGCTCGTGCTCGCACCATGTGTCGCTGGAGGCATTTACGACGACGGTTGCCGAAGCCGCGGCGGATGCGGGGCGGTGGGTGCAGTTGCTGGAGGTTCGGGCGGCGGCGCCGGACCATCCTGAGGTGCTCGCTTTGCCGGAGACGCGGTATTTGAAGTGCCTGATCTTCCGGGTGGAGTGAGGCGGTCGGCCGGGTGCACCTTTGCGTAGGCTGGTGCGATGGATACCTGTTTCGGCGGTGCAGGGCGGCGGGTCTGGACTGGGATTTTCTGGGCTGGGGTGTTGCTAGCAGCGGTTTCAGCGGCGGCGCAGCATAAAGCCACAGCTTTTTCGGAGCGTGGCCACCGGGCATTAGCGGGTGAGGTCGATCCGGCGCTGGCCCGGGTGATTGAAGAAACGCCGGCCATCGACAACCATGCGCATCCGATGCTGGCACCGCCGGCGATGGCGGCGGATCGCGAGTTCGATGCGCTGCCGGTGGACAATATGGAGCCTGAAACGGATCCACTCGCGTGGCGTCCGGATTACCCACCGTTGATGGAAGCCTGGGCTGCTCTTTGGGGCTTTCACGCACGTTCCAGAAGACTGACCGACCCAGGAGAGTTTGAAGGCAAGCTGCCCCTGGGGGCGCAGTCGCAACAGGCGCTGGAAGCGGCGCGGGCGCGGGTGCGGCAGCGTGAAGGCGCGAACTACCCGGCGTGGGTGCTGCAGCAGGCTGGAATAGGTACGATGCTGGCCAATCGCGTGCAGATGGGAACCGGTGTGCAGCCGCCACGATTCTTGTGGGTGCCGTACGATGACACGCTGTTGTTCCCACTGCTGAACACCGGGTTGGCGGCGGCTACGCCTGACCGGGCGCAGTTTTTTGCGCTGGAAGACAAGCTGAGGGGCCGGTACCTTGCCGCGGCTGGGCTCGCCGGGATGCCGTCGACGCTGGATGGTTACCTGCGAACGGTAGTAACGCCGACATTGGAGCGGCAAAAGGCCGGGGGCGCGGTTGCGGTGAAGTTCGAGGTCGCGTATTTGCGCGGCTTCGACTTTGAGGATGCACCCCGCGAACAGGCGGTCGCGGTGTATGCGCAGTATGTGGGCGGCGGTGTACCGGACCCAGTGGCGTACAAAAAGCTGCAGGATTTTCTGTTCCGTTTTATTGCCGGGGAGTGTGGCCGGCTCGGACTGCCCGTTCATCTGCATGGGATGGCCGGTGGTGGACGCTATTTTTCCATTGCCGGGGTCAACCCGATGCTTTTGGAGCCGGTACTCAATGATCCACGGCTGAAAAGGACGCGGTTCGTTCTGCTGCATGGTGGGTGGCCGTATGTGCGGGAAGCCGGGGCTTTGCTGCAAAAGCCGAATTTCTACCTGGATCTATCGCAACAGGCGCTGATTTTTCCCGCACGCACCCTTGCGGGGTCCGTGCGGGAGTGGCTGGAGACTTATCCGGAAAAGGTGCTGTTTGGGACAGACGGATATCCCTTCAGCACGGCGCTGGGGTGGGAAGAGGCGACATGGCTGGCGGCGCGTCAGGAGCGCCTGGCGCTGGGTCTGGCTTTGACAGCGATGGAGCGGGATGGCGAGATCACACCCCGGCGCGGCGCCGAGCTGGCGCGTATGGTGCTGCGGGGCAATGCGATGGCCCTGTACGGACTCAAGTGAGCTCGCTGGGGCAAGTGCCGGGGCATTTGTGGTCGGCGTGAAGCGCGTTCCGGGGGTGGAGGGGCTTATGC
>CAXTRN010000037.1:0-22840 GCA_964246645.1 uncultured Acidobacteriaceae bacterium | reverse complement strand
GTAGATACCTTCTCCACAACAGCCCATTCGAACCTACGTGCCTCACATCCGTTCACCCATACCGCTTTTGTTGTTTTGACTTCCTATGCATGAAGCGCAGCCCTCCCGAACCGCGTTACGCGTAGCGCTGCGTCGCGCCGCGCATCAGGTTGTCGATGCGCCGCCACTGGTTTTTTCCGATCCCTTCGCCGTGCGCATCCTCGGTCCGGAAGCAGCATCTGAGCTCGCGCGCACTCCGAACGCCGCACGACGACCGCATTCTGCAGCGCTGCGGGCCTGGGTCGTTTCCCGGGCGCGATACGCCGAAGACGTCCTCGCCGAAAAGGCCACTTCCAGTCTCCCCGCCGACGGAGAATGCGCTCCGAACGGGCGAACACCATGGCAATACCTGATTCTGGGCGCGGGTCTGGACACCTTTGCTCTTCGCAGCCCTTACCCGCAGGTGCGCCTCTTCGAGGTGGATCATCCGGCCACGCAGCTCTGGAAGCGGCATCGGCTCCAGAATGCCGGCCTTTCCGTGCCCGAAACCATGCGTTGGGTGCCAACCGACTTCGAACGGCACGACCTACGCACCCAGCTTCTCGCGGCCGGGTTCCGCTTCCATCTGCCAACGGTTACCGCATGGCTTGGCGTTGTGCCGTACCTCACACCTGCGGCCTTTGCGGCGACGGCAGACGTCCTGGGCGCCATGGCTCCCGGGTCCGCCGTTGTGTTCGATTACAGCCAACCCCGTGCGATGTTGCCGCCGGTGGAACAACGCATGCATGATTCGCTCACAGCGCGAGTCGCCGATGCCGGGGAACCGTTTCTGCTCTTCTTTACGCCGGCAACGATAGCCGCCGCACTGCACGCACGGGGCCTCACCGTCGTGGCCGATCTCGGGAGCGAGGAGCTCAATCGCCGCTACTTCTCTACGCGCACCGATGACCTCAGCTGCCGCGGCAGTGCCGGCCGTCTTTGTCATGCCGTGGTTCGTTAAAGACAGCGTGCGAAAGATGGAAGATGAAGATACACATATAGACATGTGGCTCGTCGTGATTTTCTATAAAGCGGAATGCGAAGATAGAGCTAACCCGAACACGCGTCTCTCGACACGCGCTCGCCGCACACCACCATGCACTACGCCGATGCCCTCAAAACACTAGCCGCGCTTGGACCCGAACTGCGTACCGGGGTCGGAGCCGCCGCGCCATCGCGCAAATTCACGTTGGAGCACATCCGCATCCTCCTTGGGGCGCTCGGCGACCCACAACAGCGTTTTCGTTCCGTGCTCATTGCCGGTACCAACGGCAAGGGTTCCACGGCGGCAACGCTGGCATCGATTGCCAATGCCGCCGGACTGCGCACGGCGCTGTATACCTCACCCCACCTCGTGCGGGTGAACGAACGCATGCGCATTACCGCAGGCGCGCCGAGCAGCCGCAGCCCGACATCGGTCGCAGTCCCATCGCTCATTGAAATCCCAACACCGGTCGCAGACCCGCCGCTGATTGAAAACCCACCGCTGGCTGAAACCCCGCTGCTGATCGAGATTTCAGATGAGGACTTTGGCCGCATCTTTGGGCAGGTGTACGGGGTCGCGGAAAAGCTGGTTGGGCAGGGCAGTCTGCCATTTACCCCCAGTTTTTTCGAGTTGCTCACGGCGACTGCCTTTGTTTTCTTTGCCGAACAGGGCGTTCATCTTGCCGTGCTCGAGGTGGGCCTCGGCGGCCGGCTCGACGCCACCAATGTCGTCGAGCCGATTGTGTCGGTGATCACCGACATCGGTCTCGACCACACCGAATTTCTCGGAAACACGCTCGGCGAGATCGCCCGCGAAAAGGCCGGCATCCTGCGGCAGCATGGGGTGCTGGTCACGCTTTCGCAACATCCCGAGGCGAACGCGGCTATCGGCGAGCTGGCCATGGCGCTTGAGGTGCGCGGGGTGGACGCCGCGCGCTGCCTGCCGCCCCGGGGGTTTGTCGGCAGGCAAGGCCATGCCGGCAAGCAGGAAGCGCCTGTCCCGCTGTCACCTATTGGGGAAGGCGTGCAACGGGGCAGCGCATCGCTTGCCTTCAACCGCAACGAGCAGGAAGGGCCGGTGCCGATTGCGCATGCAGCTGCCGGCGCTCAAACGGCCTACGCACACAATTTTGCATCCCTGCAGGATCCGGCATCCCTGCCTACTCCGGCACCCCTGCCCATCCCGGCACCCGCTGTCGCCGAGCCCTCACCCTTGGGTCGCAACGCGTACCCCCTTTCGATCGATGGCCGAATTCTTGAAATCGATTCGCCGCTGGCCGGCGGACACCAGCAGCGCAACATCGCGCTCGCCGTCGCCACGGCCCTGGAGCTCCGCGCCAACCACGGTTTCGCACTTTCCAACCATGCGATTGAAGCCGGTGTACGCGCAACCGTTTGGCCCGGGCGGCTCGAATGGCTCGCCCCCAAGCCCAACGCCGCCGCAGGCACCGCACCTCCGCATGCGCCGCTGTTGCTCGATGTGGCACACAACCCCGCCGGTGCCTGGACCCTGCGCGCGGCACTGGCACAGCTGCCGGATGAGCGGCCCCGCACGCTGCTGTTTTCCTGCCTCGCCGATAAACAGATCGACGAAATGGCGCGCATTCTGTTTCCGCTCTTCGACGCCACGGCAGGCGACCCCGCACGCCGGCGCGACCACATCGTCTTCGCCCCGATCGGCAACCCGCGCGCCGCAACGGTTGACCAGCTACTCGCCGCGGCGCATGCCCTCGACGTTCCCGCCCATGCCGCACCCCACCTCGCGGCCGCGCTCGGTCAAGCCAAGGCGCTCACCCCACCGGAGGGCGTCATTGTCGTTACCGGCTCGGTGTACCTGATCGGCGAGGTGCGGGCCATGATGATTTGATTGACATACATGAACCGGCCCACCAAAGGGCCGGTTCATGGAAAGCGAGGTTCAACCTAGGGCAAGGTCTTGAAAATGCTCAGGTCCGAACCGGGCGTAAGCGACACACCTCGCAACACTTCCCCGAACTTCGCATCGCGCACATCGAAGAAGGGCAGGGCTGCCGCAAGGCTTGCGTCCGTGTTGCCGATCTCGTCGACCACCACGACCAGCCGGTTTGGGTCGGCCCCCACATCGCCATTGCCGCTGACAGTCGAGGTGACGCCGTAGATGGCCACCAAACCATCCGGCCCGACCACGCCCGTGATGTTCCGCAGGCCATCGGTGGCCGGCGCCCACGGCAACTTGGTCGTCGGGTTATCGCCGGCCGGATACTTGGCTACGGTGTAGGGCGTCCCCACGTTCAACCCATTCTTCAGCACATACGCCAGTTGCCAGCTTTTGCCGTTGAAGATCCATTTCTGCAGCCCGGCGGTGGTTTGTGCGGCGGCATGGGTATACAGGTCGGCGCCGCCGGTGTAGCCGTCACCTTCATCGGCCACATAAAGCGTCTTCGCATCGGCAAAGAAAAGACCGAACGGATAGCTGAGCGGGTTTGCGGTTTTGGAAGGCACGGCAGGAAATCCGGCCAGAATGCAAAGATTGTTTGGGAGACCGGTGGTTTGCAATGTCGCCGCACTGTACGGAAGCGGCGCGGTGGGCAGCTTGGCCCCGGCTGCGGGCAAGCCGACACCGTTGGGGCAGGCCGTTCCTGTGGTGTCTACGAAATACACGGTATTTACGCCGTTGCCGCCGCTGCCCTTGGTGTAATACAGCACGTTGTTAAAGATGGTGAGGCCGCGGAAGTTGTCGTCTTTGCCGACCTTATCCGCCTTCAAGCCCAACTCCGTCAAGGAAAAGCTGGCCACCGGCGTCGGATAGGCCGGGTCCTGCGCCGCTTCGCTTCCGTTCACAGGGCTGATCAACTGCGCGCCTGCGCCCAGAACGACACCGTTCGGCTGCGGCGTGCTGCCGTTCCCGGCATTGCCGGCGGTGTAGTACAGGTCCGCCGCGCTGTTCAGGATGGCCGCACGGCCATTGTTGCCGCTGTAGGCATTGGTTTCGGTGAAATGAAAGATGCCATCCGCGCCTACCCGGGCCACCGCACGGTAGTACGGCGTTTGCCCATCCGGGTTTGTCGGGTCGATCGCCAGCGGTGTATTTGAGTTCGACACATCGATGATGTTTGCCGGGGCGACATAGCCCATAAAGGTGAGCTGCTGACCGTTGGTCGAAAGGTGCAGGCCGAGTTCAGACTTTGAACTGAAACTGGTGACCAGGTGATCGGTGGACGATAGTCCCTTTTCGGTGCTGTTCGGCACTTCCAGCGAGTTCACCAGCTTGCCCGCCAACGAAAGCTGGTCGAGATAAATCTTCGCGGTGATGCCGAAGTTCGGATCGTAGGTATCGTTGTTGAAGACATACGGATAGCTGCCGTCAGACACCGCACCCGACCCTGCCGGGCAACCGGCCAGCGTCAACGCGCAGTTGGGCGGCAGCACCTGGCCCACCTTCACATTGCCGGCCTTGTTGTCATACACGCTGCGGCTCACGACCAGGTTGTTGGGCGCAAAATGGGGCGCGGCCACTTTTTGCGCAACCGCGAAGGGGTTGTAGCCCGGCAACGCCGAAGCGCACAACAAAAGCGCGGCAAACCCACGCACAGGGGTATTTGCATTCATACACATCTCCTCAAAAAGGCGTTCAGGATGGGATCGCCACGAGCAAACGCTACCAGCCATGTATGAGAGGGAGGTTACGACCGTACCGTTCGTGCAGGGACCGCTGAGATCGTCCCGCGGTTCAGGGGGTCGGTCTGGAAACGCCATGCTCGCTCCAGCGCTGGGACTGTGCTGGGAGCCGTTTAGTCGGGAGCCGTTTAGCATAGCGGGATGGCTCAACATGACACGCTCGAGCCGCCTGTCCCGGGCGCCGCGGGCGTCGCCGCCAAACCGCCACCACTGGCTTGGCGTTGGCTCACCTACCTCTTCCTCTTGCCGTTGATCACGCTGGCCACTGTGGTTTTCGGGTCAATCTCGCTCGTGTGCGGGCTATGGGACGCGAGTGGCCGGCAGCAGCATGCGGTCGCACGCCAATGGGCTCGCGTGCTCCTGCGACTCGCCCTTTCGCCGGTCACGGTCGAGCATGCGGAGCGCCTCGACGGCGTAGGGCCCGCAGTCTTTGCCAGCAATCATCTCAGCTACTACGACACGCCCGTGCTGTTCGCGAAGCTGCCCTTTCAGTTCCGCATCCTGGCCAAAGCAGCGCTTTGGAAGCTGCCCTTTATCGGCTGGTATCTTGACCGCTCCGGGCAGGTCGCCATCGATGCAAGCTCCGCCCGCGCGGGCGTGGCCAGCCTTGGCCGTGGCGTCAAAATACTCGAAGCCGGCATGCCGCTTGTGCTCTTTCCCGAGGGCAGCCGCTCCCAAACCGGGCAGCTGAAGCCCATGGTCGCCGGCGCCGCGTGGATGGCCATCAAGGCGCAGGTGCCGCTCGTGCCGCTCACCCTCATCGGCACCTATGAACTGCTGCCGATGCACGTCTACACGCTCCGCCCCCGCCCCTTGAAGCTCATCGTCGGCCAGCCCATTCCCACCACCGGCCTCACTACCCGCGACGCCGAAGGCCTTACGGAGCAACTGCGGGCGGCGATCTTTGCAACATATACAGCGGCACAGGATTAGCCAATAAACGGCGTTGGATCAACAGCTGTACCCTGTCATCTCGACCGGAGCGCAGAGCGCGGAGCGGAGAGACCTGCAGTTTGCGGTCTCTGACAGCAGATTCGCCAGTGTAGTACCGGGGAAAAGCAAGTACTTCTGTACACCTGCTAGCAATATGCCATAGCCGGACATTTCGCCATCACCGTTAGCCGAAATTGGCGACTTACCTTCTGTTTCATCGGCGAGGATGTCGAGATCGTCAACCTACAGGATTACCACTAGCCGATGTAACGACACCGTGCACTGGAGGCACGTTCCATGACGATCTATGACGCAGCACACCCCGGGGAAATCCTCCGGGAATGGATGGGGAACGATCTGAATGTCACACAGCTTGCCTTGCATCTCGGCATCACCCGGGTCACGCTCAGTCGCATCCTCAACGGCTCCGCAGGCATCACCGCGGCCATGGCGATAAAGTTAGGGGAAGCCTTTCCCGAGACCAACGCCCAGCTTTGGCTGAATCTGCAAACGCAATACGAACTAAGCCGGGCCATGCGGGAAAAACATGAGCCGATTGCACCGGTGCGGGCCGCCTAAACACGTTTTGCAATCACGTACACAACGGCCGGCTTCGCCCAATAACCCGCTTGACCCGCGCCGTTGAATTCACTTCCCAATCACACCGCCTAAAAAATTCAGGATGGTTTCCGTCCGGCAATAGCGCCCGCGAAAACCATCCTGGATCTATCTTGAACCCATCCCAGGCTTTACTGAAGCAGATCAGATGATGCCGGACGAAGCGGGAGCGGAAAGGACGGGCGGCTCATCGAGGTGTGCCACCGGCTTCATCGCGCCGATCTGCTGCAAGATGCCGACCTCGTGGGAGGCTCCCCAGCGTTCAACGATCTTTGCATCCGCATTGAACTTGGAAATCTGCATGCCACGGACCTTGATCTTTTTTCCCGTGGGGGGCATGCCGTTGAACGGGCCTTGCTGCGTTCCGGTGATCGTGTACGCGAAGGCCACATTGTCCTCATCGGTGACCATATGCTCGACAGCGATCTTGAAGTCAGGAAAAGCGGAATGGAATTGCGTGAACCATTGCACAAAACCCTCGGGGCCGGGGCCCTGGTCATCTGCAGGATCGTGGTCCTTCACGCCGGGCGCGAAGACTTCGTGCAGCTTTTGGAACTGGTGGCTGTTGACGATTTCGCCCATCTTCTTCTGCGTTTCGATATTGGCTTCTTTGCTCATGGTTAGCTCCTGAACCCCTCAGATGCAGGTAAAACGGACGGGGCTGCAGCGCCATCCGCTTGAAAAGAATGGCAGGTAGATTTGGAACACAACTTTATCTGTCAGTAGCCAAAGTGCCGGCCGAAGTACTTCGGCCATTCACGCCGCACCCATACGGCGCGATGCCCGGGTCAGGTCAGGGTTTCCTGCAGTTTCCCCAGGGTCCGGGCCAGATCTTTGTCGTGCCGCTTTTGCTCATCGATCTTGGCGATCGAGTGCATCACTGTTGTGTGGTGTTTGCCGCCGAACTGGCGTCCGATCTCCGGCAGCGAGGCTTCGGTCATCTGCTTGGCCAGATACATCGCAATCTGGCGCGGTACCACGATCTGGCGGGCGTTATTTTTCTGCTTCAACTCGGCCGTGCGCATGCCGAACTGTTCGGCCACCGCGCGCTGGATCGCTTCAATCGTGATCTTTCGGACCTGCGTGTCGATGAACTGCTTCAAGCAGCTTTGCGCCGTTGGCAGCGTGATTTCCACATTGTGGAGGCCGCACCAGGCCATCAGCCGCACCAGCGCGCCTTCCAGCTCGCGAATATTGGTGCGCACATTGCCCGCGATAAACAGTGACACATCCATGGGCAGATGCGTGTTGTCGAGTTCCGCTTTGCGCTGCAAAATCGCAACCTTGGTTTCAAGATCGGGTGGCTGAATGTCGACCACCAGCCCCCATTCAAAGCGGGAACGCAACCGGTCCTCGAAGCCGTTCAACTCCTTCGGCGGCCGGTCGGAAGCGATGACGAGCTGCTTGCCGCTTTCATGCAAGGCGTTGAAGGTATGAAAAAACTCTTCCTGCGTGCGTTCTTTTGAGGTCAAAAACTGAATATCGTCGATCAACAACACGTCGACCGAGCGGAAACGGTCGCGAAAACCCGTCATGCGATCGTGCCGCACAGAGTTGATCATGTCGTTGGTGAACTGTTCGCCGGTGATGTAGGAGATGGCCGCATGCGGCTGCCGGCTCTTTACCCCGTGGCCGATGGCGTGCATCAGATGCGTCTTGCCCAGGCCCACGCCGCCATACAGGAACAAGGGGTTGTAGGTGCGCGCGGGCCGCTCCGCCACAGCCTGGGCCGCGGCATGGGCGAACTGGTTGTTGGAGCCCACCACAAAGGAATCGAACTGATAGCGCGGGTTCAGTTGCGCGGCGGAGTTCCAATCGAAGCGGCTCTGCTCCGGTCCTGGCCCTGCATGGGGCCCTGCATGAGGGCCCGACAGCGCGCCGGTGAAAGAACCGGACGGCAGACCGGCGGGGCTCCCCGGCGACGGCGCCATGGGCGTTTGCCGTCCGTTGCGCGGGGCTGCGGCCGAGTGCGTCGGCTGCGGGGCGAAGCCGCCGTCCTCGCGCACCCGGGCCGCGGTGGGCTCAGCCGGCGGCGCCTGGAAAATGACCTCGTCGATTTCGAGGCCCAGCGTGTCGATGGCTTCGTGGATGTGGTCGCTGTAGCGGTCGCCGATGATCTCGAAGTCCGCCGTCGGCACACGCACAAACAATGTGCGGCCTTCCACATGCGAAAACCGGGTGGGTTTGAACCAGGCCTCAAAGCTCTGCCGTTTGACTTTTTTTTCCAGCGCACCGAGGATGCGCACCCATTGATTCAAAACGGCGGCTGAAACTGGAACAAATGACATCGTTTCTCAATTCCTTCGTGTGTTTAGCAGCAAAACAGCCCGTGCGCGCCTCGGCGAAACAGCCGAAAAATTTGAGCGCAGTTGTTCGCGCAACGCGAGCGGTACGGCGTTGCTGTCGATCCCCGATGTAGTGAAGGTCAGAGCTCCAACCGATTGCACGGGCGGAGAAGGTGGTGCAAAGGGAAGCGCTGTGAAGCTCAGCGGCAGGCAGTCGCGATTCCCTGGAACGGAGTCGATACTAGCATGTCCAACCGGGCTTCCTGAGCTGAAATTTTCTGTGTGGACACGCTTGCACCAGCCTTGGTGAAGAACCTCCGCGTAAGCATCCGAAAGAGCGGGCGACGCGTCCAAACGCGCACTTGACGGGTACACGGAAGCTGCACGGAAGTCATCTGTCGCTGATCCGCACGTACCGTCCGTAATTCCTTAGGAACTCCGCGTAACCCCTTGAAGCTCTTCGGCGTGCTTCTGCATTGCCTGTTTTCCACCGCTTCGCTATACTTAAAACTTGCTGACTCGCACTCAGGAATTTGCTGGGCTGCGTCTCGTCAGCGCAGGTGGTCATCACGCCTCGCACGCGGCATCGGTTTTCGCCGGCTTGTGGCAGATTGCACCAGCCCACCCCACATCTCGAGTTAGGATTACCCGGATTCCATGCCCAAGCGCACCTTTCAGCCGAACCGCCGCCGCCGTAGCAAAGTTCACGGCTTTTTGACCCGCATGAAGACCAAGGCGGGTGCCGCGGTGCTCAATCGCCGCCGCGCCAAAGGCCGCCACAAGATCGCCGTTTCGCCAGGCTTCCGCGACTAGTCTCGGCACCGGTTCTTTCCGGTCCGTTTCCACTTTGCCGCGCTAAGCTTCACCCATTCAGGGCTTGCTTTGCATTCATCCAGAATCCATCCAGCATCCATCCAGGGTGTCATGCAGTGCAGCCGTGATCACCCTTCGTTCCAGCGATGAGCGCACACACTCAGCACCGTTTGCGGAAACATCCGGACTATCAGCGGGTGTACGGAGCCACGCGCAAACAGTGGGCGCAGCAGATCGCCTACTTTGCCGCCTTGCGCGAACCGGGCTCCGTTGCCGCGGTGCGCAGCGAAACGCCGGGCCCGCGGATCGGCCTTACCGTGCCCAAAGCGCTGGGCAAAGCTGTCGATCGTAATCGCATCAAGCGCCGGTTGCGCGCCCTCGTCCGTGCCGCCCTGCCCTTGCTGGGCGATCTGCCGGTCGATGTGATTCTGCACCCAAAACGGGGCGTCCTCGATGCCGAATCCCCCGTTCTGGCCCGTGAAGTACACACCATCTTCAAGATTGTGCGCGCAAAATTCCAAAGCCTGCCGCGCCCAGAAGGCCTCCAAAACCGGCAGGGTATTCAAAGGCTGCAACGCCCTCAGAGCTCACCAGAGCTCACCAGAGATCCAAAAGCTGCACGACGGCCCAGGCCCGGTGCCGGTAGATGAAGGCCGATCTGCTCGCGGCTGAGCTCTACTCCCGGGGCACGATGCGGGAGCGTCTCGCCGGTCTGCTGCTGAGTGCCTACAAACGCGGTCTTTCGCCGCTGCTCCACGCCGGCGCGCTGACCCAATGCAAACACCTGCCGACCTGCAGCGAATATGCCTTTGTCGCTGTTGTGCGCCATGGATGGGGGCGCGGCGGCTGGCTGGCGTTGCGGCGGCTGGCGCGCTGCCATCCCTTCCGTGCAGGCGGGTTCGACCCCGTGCCTTAACCAAATCATTGACCTTGACCCAGCACCCTGCCCCGTGTCTCGCGCCGGCATCTCGCTCCGGTATCTCGCTTCACCTGCCCAGCTTGAGATGCCCGGCGAGTCCACCTGCATTTAGCATAGGAGGAGCGATCCTGCGCGAGTTTGGCGCAAGCTGGCTTAGCCAGTTCAAGCAGCGCGCAGGCTCTTCAAGAATAGGAAGTTCCTTTGCCAGAGTATCGAAATCCCAATGCCGCCGGAGCCGGTTCCGGCGGTGGTCTCGGGGGCGGTCAGGATAACCGCTCGTTTTTGTTGCTGATGCTGGTTTTGTTTGGCGTCATGTTTGGTCTCCAGTACTGGCGGGCCAAACACAATCCGCAGACCGCCTCGCCCAACGCACCCACCACCGCGCCGGCCACGCCGGTGCCGGGCGTTGACAACACAGCGGCGATGACGCCCATGGCCGCGGGGACGGGTGCCAACCCAGCGAACGGCGTCGCGACCAGCGGGACGACCGTGCAGGCGGCCGGCCAAACCGAAACCGTCGTCGAAAACGAGCTGTACCGGATCACCTTCTCCAACCGCGGCGGCGCGGCAACCTCCTGGATCCTCAAGCGCTACAAGGACAACGAGGGCCGGCCGTTGGATCTCGTGCACGAGGGCGCGTCGAAGCTGTATGGCTTTCCCCTGTCGCTGTACACCTATGACCCGCAGCTGACCCGTGCCTTGAGCCAGGCGCTTTTTGTTCCCTCGGCCACCGGCAACCTGTATGCCCCCGCCACACTCGGTTTCCGCTACCAGGCCGGCGAATTCAACGTCACTAAAACCTTTACCTTCGGCGCCGATTATGTCATCCACGCCGATACCGCCGTCGCGCGCAACGGCGTGCCCGTTGCGGCCACGCTCGCCTGGCCCGCCGGCCTGGGCGACATGGAAACAGCTGCCGCTTACGCCAATGCCACCGTCGACACCATGGCCGACGGCAAAGAACGGCACGACACCTTTAAAAAGGTCACTGGCGGCGCGACCGAGTCCGGCCCGTTCGACTGGGCCGGCGCGGCTGACCAGTACTTCGGTGCCGTTTTCCTGCCTGACCGTGCCGCCGATGCCACCCTTGTCACCTTTCACAACCAGATCGATGTCAACAAGGTCCAGCGACGCGGGGCCCAGGGCGCGCCGGCCAAGGGCACCGCGCTGGTCCCGATACTCGGCGCCGCGATCGGCGACCGCACCAACCATGTGCAAACACGGCTCTTTGTCGGCCCTAAAGATATTCAAGTGCTCAAAGCCGTCTCGTCGAGCACCGGCCACAGCCTCGAGCCCATGCTGGACTTCGGCTTCTGGGGGCCGATCGGCAAATTCCTCTTCCTTGGCCTTCAGTTCATGCACGCGCACATCACTTCGAGTTGGGGATGGGCCATCGTGCTCTTCACCGTGCTCATCAACCTGATCCTTCTGCCTTTGCGGGTCACCTCCATGCGTTCGGCGCTGAAGATGCAGCGCATTCAGCCGCAGATCGATGCGATCAAGGCAAAGTTCGGCAACCCCGGCCCCACCGACTCTAAAACCGCCCAGATGAATCAGGAGATCATGTCCTTTCAAAAGGAGAACGGGGTCAATATGTTCGGCGGTTGCGTCCCGACCCTTATCCAGTTCCCCTTGCTTTTTGCCTTTTTCACCATGATGACCAAGGTGGTGGAACTGCGGCACGCACACTTTCTCTGGTTGCCCGATCTTTCCGCCGCAGACCCGTACCACATCCTGCCGATCCTGATGGTGCTCAGTTCGTTTGCGGTGCAGTACTTCATGCCGCAGCCCGGCGTCGACCCGCAACAACAGCGCATGATGGCCTTCATGATGCCGGCCATTTCAGGCTACTGGACGTGGAACTATGCTTCTGGTCTGGCGTTGTATTGGAACGTCGGCAACATCATCATGATCATTCAGCAAAGCGTAATGAATCGCACGGCGCTGGGCCGTGAAATGCGCGAACTGCAGTTGAAGCGCGCCAAACGCAAAGCCGTCGGCACGGGCACCAGCGGCCCTCGCACCATTCAGGCACGCCGTTAATTCACGGAGTGCATCCTATGATTGTGTAATGAAAATTGTGTAAAGACCGTCCCGCTTTTGGGGCGGTCTTTTTGCTTACACTATACGAAGACATGCTTTTGTATCGCCGCAGCGGAAAGTGAGCCGGTGATGCCAAGGCTCGGGGACGACCATGCAAGACCTGGCGCAGGCTGCCGAAACTGTTGCTTCCATGATGCGGCTCTTGACCACCACCGGCGGTTTTCGCCTCCGCTTTCGCGTTCTTGCCGGCGCCGGCGCCCAGGATGCTGACGGTCTGGAACGACGCGATATCTATGTGGAGTGCAAGGGGCCGGATGCGCCGCTGTTGCTGGAGCGGGAAGGCGAACTGCTCCGTGCGCTTGAGCACATCGCCGCGAAGACCCTGCGGCTTGAGCCTGAAGACCATGACCGGGTGAGCTTCGATGCCAACGGCTTCAAAACGGAACGCGCGCGGGCCTTGCGCCAAAGCGCGGACCGGGCTGTGGCGGCTACCGAGGCCACGGGCCAGCCCTTTAGCTTCGCCCCCATGAGCTCCCGCGAACGCCGTATGCTGCACCTCCTGCTGCGCCCATCCGGCCTTTCCACGGCAAGCTCCGGCGAAGGCGCCAGGCGGTTTGTGGTGCTTTACCCCAAGGGCTTCCGCATCCCCCAACAAGCCTCCTCCCAGCGAGCTTCACAGCAGGCCTCACAGCAAGCCTCTGGGCGACCGGACCGGCACCCCGGGACAACCCACCGCGGCCTGTAGCGCCGGGACGTACCTCCAAGCCGCTGACCCGGACGGCTCGCCACTGAGCGGCCTTCTCCCTTCCTCGCGTCGATTATCGTCACCCAAATGTTGTACCTCCTCCGTTCATGCGCGGCGTGAACCAGCCGAAACCTTGTCCTGCAGCGGCAGTTTCGCCCTGGTGTTTGCACCGCCCGCGCCCTTGCCGTGCAAGTTGCGGAGATCCGGGTTGTAACCGCCGTTTTCCTCTCCGGCCGCGATGGCTTGTGGGGAACGCACACCGCGCCCAAGCCCGGAATTGGTGTATTTCTCCTCAAAACTGCACACAACGGTGCGGTTCCCGGGCGAGGTCGACCTGGGCTCTTGTGTTGGTTGCGGAAAAACAGGGTCACAACCAGAAATACCCACCACGATATAGCTGTGTTGCATACCGGCACGGACCGGTTTTGGAAAGCATGTACCGCCGCAAATAGCTTTCCAGACAGGGTTTAGACCCTTTCTCCACACTTCCACGGAGAACGACTAGGACTACGAGAATCTTTCTCTTTTCATATCTTTCTTCTAAAGCCCCACTCGCCGGATGCAGTTTTGGGTGCAGTCTCAAGTGCCCGTCAACCCCCAAAAGGGGCATGGCCTTTCACGCACATCCGGTAGCCGGATTTCCACGTGGCCCTTTGCTGGCACGCCCAGCCCCAAACACCCTACAATCGAGCCAACCCACGCAGGTTCAGCCCACGGAGCATCCGCGGTGTTGTGTAGCCCTGCACGGCAGACCAGCGCGTCACCCCGGCGCGCTGGCAAGGGAGAAAAATCGTGTCGACCGCACCCGTGATATCGGAAACTGCAGCACCCATTGGCAACCTGGAAATCACGGTGTCGCGCGCCGAGTTGTTGCGCGAACTCACGGCTGCGCAGTCCGTCGTGGAGCGCAAAACGACGATCCCGATCCTGTCCAACTTTCTGTTCGAAGCCACCGAGCCCGAAGAAGGCAGTGAGGGGTCGGGGCGCCTCACCATCACCGCCACCGACCTAGACCAATCCCTGCGGACCAGCTGCGCCGCCAAGGTCAAAAAGCCCGGTGCCTGCACCATCCCCGCCCGCAAGCTTTATGACTACATCCGCCTGCTGCCTGAAGGCGACATTTCCATCAAGCTGATGGACAACCATTGGGTGCAGATCCGCGCCGGCCGTTCCAACACGAAGATGGTCGGTATGGCTCGCGCGAACTTCCCCCAGGTGCCGGCCTTTCCCGCCGGGCTCGGCTACAAGGTCGCTGCCGGTGCGCTGCGCAACATGATCGCCAAGGTGATCTTTGCCATTTCCAACGAAGAATCCCGCTACACGCTGAACGGCGCGCTGCTGGTGTTGAAAGCGGAATCGATGGCCATGGTCGCCACCGACGGTCACCGCCTCGCGCATATTGAAAAGCTTGGGGAAAACCTGGAAGGAATTTCCGGCGAAAAAAAGACGCTGATCCCCCGCAAAGCGCTTGCCGAACTCAACAGCCTGCTCGGCGCGACCGAAGTTGAGCAGATCGAGTTCGCCGACGATGACCAGACGCTTTTCTTCAAGATCGGCGGGCGCGTGCTCACCAGCCGCAAGCTGACCGGCCAGTTCCCCAACTATGAGGCCGTGTTGCCGCGCGATAACAATAAATTCGTTATCCTGCGCAGCGAAGACCTCATGGGTTCTATCCAGCGCGTGGCCCAGTTCGCCGATGAGCGTTCCGGCGCCATCCGCATCCGCCTGGAACAGAATGAGGTCAAGCTCAGCGCCCAGTCCACCGACGCCGGCGAGTCTGAAGATGTGATCGAAACACCCTACAACTACGATCCGCTCGTGGTCGGCTTCAACTCCAGCTATCTGGTCGATTTCCTGAAGGCTGTCGGCCTTTCGGGCGAAGTGCGTATGGAGTTCAAGGATGCCCAGTCTGCCGGCCAGATGCGCCCCGAAGACGGCAACGAAGATGTGCGCTACCGCTACATCCTGATGCCCATGCGGATCTGACGTGTTTCGGCATTTTCCAACGCAATCTCGAACAGGCGCATCCCAAAGGCAAAGAGGCGAGATCGATGGCAGCGACGGCACAGAAACATCCGGTACGGGGCGCTTTGGCGGGGTTGGCAGGCGGATTGGTGGCTGCCTGGACGATGAACCTATGGAGCGCGGGACCGGGAACGGCGCTTGCCGAACGGATAGAAACCCCTGAGGAAAAAGAACAACTCGCCGCGGTCAGCAAGCTCACAGGCGGTGAAGACGCGACCATGAAGACCGCAGACGACCTTTCGACGCTTCTGCGCCATGGGCAGCATTTGACCAAGGAAGAAAAAGCCAAGGACGGGCCGATCGTCCATTACACCTATGCCGCCCTCGTAGGCGCGCTGTACGGTGTGCTGGCGGAGTATTCGCCGCTGGTGCGTTCCGGCTTCGGCACCAGCTACGGCAGTGCGCTGTTTGCCGGGGGCGATCTTGTCGCCGTGCCGGCGCTGCACCTGTCCAAGCCGCTGTCGGCTTACCCGGCGTCGTCTTTTGCGGGACCGTTTACAGCGCACCTGGTGTACGGAGCCACGACGGAGTTGGTGCGGCGTCTGGTGCGCAAAGCCCTGTAGCGTAGGGTGACAGGGGGTGGGCTTGCGCCGCAACCCCTGTTCGAGCCTTCGTCGTCCTCAATCGATCTGGATGTCGCCTGAGGCCGTGCCCACCCGTACCTCTGGGCCGCCTGAGGCCGCCGTTCCATGCAGGTGATGCTTGCCCAGGCTGCCCTGTACGGTGAGCGGCAGCGAGCTTTCGATATCGCCGGAAGCCGTGTTGGCATCGAGCGTAAATCCAGTGCCCTGGGGTAGATGCAGCTTCACGCCGCCGGAGGCTGTTTCAATCTGCCAGGAATTCACTGGTTTGCCACTGGCCTCCACATCTCCGGAGCCGGTGCTCGCGAAAAGCCCACCCTGCACATTCTCCAGCCGAATCTGGCCTGAACCGGTGGTCGCCCGGACCTCACCCGGCTGCACATGCGGCTGGAAGCCGGTTTGGGTGAAGCGCGCATGAATGTCGCCCGAGCCGGTGCCCAGCTTCGTGTTGCCGCCAATCTCCTCAGCCTGCACATTGCCGGAACCTGTTTCGAATCTGGCCCCCGCTCGCAGGTGATTGGCCCGGATATCGCCGGAGCCGGTAGTGGCGACCACGGTTCCATCCAGACCTTGCAGCTCGAGTCCACCGGAACCGCTATTGGCGGCTACGTTGAAACTTCGCGGCACTTCGATGACGTAATCGACGCTTACATGCTGAAGCCAATCATTGTGAAGGCGGCCCACGCGCACCGCATTGCCGTTTTGCTCGATCGGCGGGGCATTGCAGATGCGCTGCACCTCGGCGGCATCGCCCCCAAACCAGTTGCTGGATTTCGCATGTCCGCTGATGTGTACATGCGCGCCGTCACCGGCCACCACGCGCAGATCGCCCGAGCCCGTGCTCGCATCCAGCGATCCAGCGGTGCTGTTGGAAGCCACGGTCAGCGTGCGATCAAAGCGGCACTCCGCCGCACGTGCCGTTGCGCCGGCGGCACAAAGTGCCACGGCCAACGTCCATCCTGCCCACAAACCGCTGTTCCGCATAGGGTGTCTCCTCGTCTTCTGTACGGCTGTACGCACAATCCTACGAGGTGGTTCCGAAACGAGACAAATATCTCTTGCGAAAGAGATCTGGCTTTACTAAGCGAGACCAAGGACAGTTTTTACAGGATCGCCCGCTGTTGTGCATCAAAGAAATACCACTCGGGGAGGCATCGCGTGACCACGGCATATTTAAACCGCATCGCCACTGCCGTTCCCGACCATGACGTTCATGAGGCCTTCGTCACCTTCGCCGACAATCTGCTGGCCGCCGCCGCGGACAAGCGTACACGGGCGCTCTTCCATCGCATGGCCACACGCTCCGGCATTGAGCACCGGTATTCCGTGCTGACGCCCAACGAGGCTTCGACCGAGTTCCACATCAACGCGCACGAGTTTTACCGCAACGGCGCCTTTCCGCACACCGCCGAGCGCATGGGTGTGTATGAGCGCTTTGCACCGGTGCTGATGCGGCGCGCGCTGGACCGGCTGCAGTTGAGCGACGCCGAACGCGCAGCCATTTCGCATGTCATCGTGACCACCTGCACAGGGCTGTATGCCCCGGGCCTGGATTTCGAAGCCGTCGAGCACCTTGGCCTCCGCACCGATGTGGAACGCACGATGATCGGTTTCATGGGTTGTTATGCGGCCATCAACGGCCTGAAAACTGCCAGGCACATCGTCCGTTCGGAGCCGGGAGCGACCGTGCTGATGGTGAACCTTGAGCTGTGCACGCTGCATCTGCAGGAAACAGTGGAGCTGGAGCAGGTGCTGAGTTTCCTTGTCTTCGCCGACGGCTGTGCGGCAAGCCTGGTCTCCGCTGCGCCGGTCGGTTTCGCGCTGGACAGCTTCCGTGCGGTGCTGATTCCCACGACACGCGATCTGATTACCTGGAAGATCGGCGGCGTCGGTTTTGACATGCTGCTGAGCGGTAAGGTGCCGGGCGCACTCGGCAAAGCGCTGGAAGATGGCGGCGCACAGGTGTTGGGGGATCTGCACAGGGATGAGATCGCCCTTTGGGGCGTGCACCCGGGCGGCAAAAGCGTGCTCGACGCGGTGGAACGTGGGCTGGAACTGCCGGCGACGGCGCTGAGTTGCTCCCGCGAGGTGCTGGAACAGTTCGGCAATATGAGTTCGGCCACCGTGATGTTTGTGTTGGAACGGCTGATGAAAAAAGCAAACGGGGGCGAAAAGGGCTGCGCCATGAGCTTTGGACCGGGATTGACGGCGGAAACGATGCGGTTCCATGCGGCTTAGCATGTGGTTGTCTATAGAGCACAGAAGCAAAGGCGTATAAGCGAAGGCATAGAAGCAGGTCTGCTCCCCTTCAACGAATCAAAGCTCAACAAGCAAAAGCTCAACGAACCAAGCGCTCGCGAGGAATCCCGCTGCGACCATGACAGAACGAACGATGACGATAGCGGCACCCAGCCAAGCGGTAACGGACTTTAGCAGGCGTGTCGATCCTGCCGATTTGCCGGAATGGATGGACAGTCCCTGCTCGTATGAGCAATTCCGTGCCTGTGTGCGCGATCTGGCCGCGGTGAACCGCTGGACCCGAGCCTATCGGCCGACGCTGCACTTCCTCGAGGAGGTGATACGGACGGGGCAAACCTCGGATGGGCCCCTACGCATCGCGGATATAGGGTCGGGCGGTGGGGACACGCTGCGGCGCATTGGGCGTTGGGCGGCGCAGCGCAAACTTCCCGTGCAGCTTACGGGCGTCGACCTGAACCCCTACGCAACGCGTGCGGCGACGGAGTTTTCAGCGCGGAAGTTTCCAGCGTTGGCTGCTTCCAAGCCGCAGCCGGTGTTCCAAGACATCCGCTGGTGCACCGGCAGCGCTGCCGATGTGCCGGCGGCGCAAGAGGCGGATGTTGTGATCAGCGCCTTGATGACGCACCACATGCGCGATGAGGAAATCGTCGATTTTCTGCGCTGGATGGAGGCGCACGCGCCGCGCGGTTGGTTTATCAACGATCTTTTGCGTAGCCGGCGTGCATCGCGCTGGTTCACCGTGCTCGCGGGCGCGATGCGATGGCACCCATTTGTGCGGCACGATGGACCGGTGTCGTTTCACCGCGCCTTTCGCACAGAAGACTGGTATCGGCTTCTTGATGCCGCGAATGTTCCACGTGAAACAGTGCGCCTGACGACCCCGGTTCCCGGGCGGCTCTGCGTCGCGAGGTTGCGATAGGTGCGTGGGCGTGTTTTGGTCATTGGCGGAGGGCTTGCCGGCACAGCGGCCGCCATCACGCTCGCGCGCGCCGGGCAGCCAGTCACCTTGTTTGAGCGCGACTCGGAACCGAAGCACAAGGTATGCGGGGAGTTCTTAAGCGGCGAAGCGCTCGATCTACTCGAAATTCTCGGGCTCGATGTGGCGGCGCTCGGGGCCGTTCCCGTTCGCAAGGTGCGGCTGTGTTCGGGCAGTCAGGTGACCGAAAGTACCCTGCCCTTCGCCGCTCTGTCGCTCACACGCCTTCATTTGGATAAGGCCATGCTGGACGCCGCCGTGGCGGCGGGCGCGGAGGTGCGCCGGGGACTTGCGGTCGAAGCGCTCGATCGGTCTGGACCGGCGAACGAAGGCTGGACAGCACGCTTGAGCGACGGCGCCCTGTGCTCCGGGGAACGCGTCGTTCTCGCCAGCGGCAAGCATGATCTGCGCGGCTACAGCCGGCCACGCGGCGTACAGGGCAACCTGGTCGCGCTGAAGACCTATTGGCGGCTTGCGCCCGCACAGCACGAAGCGCTCGGCGGCGCTGTCGAACTGCTGCTGCACCCCGGCGGCTACACCGGATTGCAATGTGTGGAGGGCGGCGTGGCGAACCTGTCTGCGCTGATTGACCGGCGCGCGCTGGCGAAGCTGGGCGGCGCTGCGGGGTTTTTCGCGATGCTGCGCAAATCCTGCCCCCATGCCGAAGACCGGCTCCGGGATGCCGAGCCGGTTTTGACGAAGCCGTTGGCGCTTTCCGCCATTCCGTACGGGTTTCTGCGCCGCCATGCCATCGATGCGAACCTGTGGGCGGTCGGCGACCAGGCCGCCGTGATCCCCTCCTTCACCGGCGATGGCATGTCGATTGCGCTGTACAGCGGCGTGCGGGCAGCCGAAAGTCTGCTCAGGCAAGCCTCTGCCGAAACCTTCCAGCGCAGCCTTTACGGCGAGTTGCGCTGGCAGGTGGCGCGGGCCACGGCGCTTTCCGTGGCGCTCGTGCACGCACCCTCGCGCCGCTTGCTGACCGGCGCCGTGCGCTTGTGGCCGAATCTGTTGCGCGGCTCGGCACGCGCGACTCGACTGCCCGCATGGCATGGGAGCGGTGTCGGCAACACGGGGTGAAGTGATCGCACCCGGAAATTCCGTCCCGAGGCCGAAACGTCTCGGGAGCCTCGGCAGGAGTCACCGCCAGTGGTTGGAGCCGATCACCTGAAGCGCGTCAAGCCGCGGCGCGTTCCCCGTCCAGCATCAGGCTGAAGGCGTACTCCTCCATGGCATCCTGTAACAGGTCGTCCTGAGGATCGACCACCATGCGAAGGTAGTTTTCTCTTTCTTCTCTGCGCCGGGCAGCGGCTTCCAGTTGTGCACGTACGTCGTTCATTTGTCTCTTATGACGGATAGTAACGTGCTGGAGGTAACCCAGGAAAACGAGGAAATCTTGCCGAATTTGTGGGTTTCTGGAAAGCCGGAAGGGTTGCCTCGTACACTACGGTGACATGGCGTTGCGCCCACAGAAGACATCCTCGCCTGAATCGGTATTGCCGCTTGCGCCGGAGCCGTTTCAGCAGGAGTTTCGCAAGGATTTGCACACCTGGTACCGCAAACATGCGCGGGAACTGCCCTGGCGCGGTGGGCACCATCCATACGGCACGTGGCTTTCGGAGATCATGCTGCAGCAGACTCGCGTCAGCACGGTGATCGATCGGTACAGCGAATTTCTACGCCGATTTCCCACCCTGGCCGATCTGGCCGCGGCTCCGGAGGACGATGTGCTCGCCCTGTGGAGCGGTTTGGGCTATTACCGGCGCGCCCGCATGCTGCATCGCGGCGCACAGTTTGTGGTGCGCGAACTCGGCGGCGTGCTGCCCGGCACTGCTTCCGAGCTGCGCACCCTGCCCGGCATCGGGGAATACACGGCCGCCGCCATCGCGTCGATCGCCTTTGGGGAAAGCATTGCGGTGCTCGACGGCAATGTGGAGCGGGTGCTGCTGCGGCTGCTTGGTTTGCCGGAACAAAAAGCCGCCGCCGCCCGCAATGTTTTGCTCCGCACGGCCAACACGCTGGTTCCGCCTGCCCGGGCGCGACGAGGCAAAACCAACCCGCCCGGCGACCACAATCAGGCGATGATGGAGCTAGGTGCCCCCGTTTGCCTGCCGCGTGGGCCCTTGTGCCTGCAATGTCCGGTGTTCCGCTTTTGCCACACGCGCGGGGAGCACCCCACGGCAGCCCGCACGCCATTGCGCAGCCGGCAGGTGGCCTGCCTGCTCGCCACCCGCAAGCGCGGCGTCACCACAGAGGTGCTCTTGGAACGCCGTGCCGCCGAGATGACGCTGATGCCCGGCATGCTGGAACTGCCGCCCTTGCCGCTTGAGGCCGTTGCGGGCCGAGAACCCGTGCTACGGCTGCGGCACAGCATCACAGACACCAACTACTATGTCGAGGTTTACAGTGAAGCCGCGCCCGACGGCTTGCCGTACGCCGATGCCGCTTCGGGGGAGGCTGACCGTGCCTCAATGCAGGGTGACGACGCGCCGGTAAAGGCCGCGTCACAGTCCCGGCTTCCGTTTTCAACGGGCGCCGCCGCAAAAGTCGGCGAGGCCGCAGCGAATGAGGTCGGAGAGGACGAAAGCGAACAGGACGAAAGCGAAGAGGTTTTTCGCGGCGAACGGCTATCTCTGAACGTAGGCACGGGCCTGCAATCTTTGGGCCTGCAATCTACGGGCCTGCGTTCCCAGATCCCGGCTGCCGAAGCGGACCTGTTGTGGTATCCGGTGCTGCGCTTGCATGACCGCCCCTTGACCGGGCTCGCCCGCAAAGCGCTGCAGCGGCTGGGGCTGATGCCGATGCTGCCGGTGCAGGTACGCGCCGAGCTCATTTGATCGGCATGATGGCGCACGACAACCACCTATGCCCCGCTGGTTGGCATCCCGCCCCATCCCAAGTATCTGTTCAGGTTCCCTTGCGCCACAGAGCCCTTCGGTAACGGACACTGGAAGCGCATGGGCATCACAGAAAAAAAGCTCCGGGTCGGTATTTTGTTCGGCGGCAGAAGCGGCGAGCATGAAATTTCGCTGCGCTCTGCACGCTCCATCCTCCAGGCAATCGATCGCACACGCTACCAGGTGATCGAACTGGGCATCGGCAAAGACGGCCGCTGGTTGCCGCCGGAAGAATCGATCGCCCTGCTCGAGGGCAAAACGCCGGATGCACCCGCCGCCGACCCGGAGCTGGCGGCGGGCACCGGCCTCACACTCGCTTCCACCGCCGCCGACCCCGCTTCCGGCGCGCCCATCGATGTCGTTTTCCCGGTGCTGCATGGCACTTTTGGGGAAGACGGCACGATTCAAGGTTTATTCGAACTTGCCGATATAGCGTATGTGGGCTCGGGGGTGCTCGGATCAGCGGCAGGCATGGACAAAGACGCGATGAAGCGGCTGTTTGCCTCGGCGGGGCTGCCGCAAACGCCTTTTCTTACCGTGTTGCGGTCGGAATGGCGCAAAGGGGCGGACGCGGCCGTGGTGGGGATTGAAACGGCACTCCGGTATCCGCTTTTTGTGAAACCAGCCAATCTGGGGTCGTCGGTCGGCATCAGCAAGGTGCACGACCGGACGGAGCTGGCCCCGGCGATGGACCTTGCCGCAGGCTTTGACCGCAAGATCATCGTCGAGCAGGGGGTCGGCGGCCCGGGCGTGAAGCCGCGTGAGCTGGAAGTTGCTGTCCTCGGCAATGATGCCCCGGAAGCTTCGGTTGTCGGCGAGGTCGTGCCTGCCAAAGAGTTTTATGACTACGAAGCGAAGTATGAACTCGCGGGAGCGGATGAAAGCCAGAGCCTTATTCCGGCCTCACTGACCGAAGATGAGCAGAAACGCATACAGGCCATGGCGCTCGCGGCCTTCCGGGCGTGCGACTGCGCCGGGCTGGCGCGTGTCGATTTCTTGATGGCGCCCGGCATTGCGGGAGCACCGAGCGAATTTGTGCTGAACGAGATCAACACCCTGCCCGGCTTTACCTCCATCAGCATGTACC
>CAXTRN010000036.1:0-23055 GCA_964246645.1 uncultured Acidobacteriaceae bacterium | reverse complement strand
GCTCCGTAAAGCGTTGCGCGAACTCGGCGTCGGCGTAGCGCGAAAGTCGGGAGAACTGCTGTGTGATCGCGGGTGCCACGGTAGGAGAAGGACCAAAGGCATTCTCGTTGAGGTTAGCGTGAATCACGCCGGAGGCTGGTGCGACTGTTGCTGCAGTTGATGCCGCAGCCCATGCGTGACTGCCGAGCGGAAGCGAGGCGGCAGCCATGCCCGCATGCTGCAGCAGCGCTCGTCGTGAGAGTTGGGGACGTGAAGAATTAGACAAGAAGAATCTCCTGCGCTGTCGCGCCATCCGGCTAGAAATTGATGTGCAAACCAAGTTGCAGGTAGCGAGGGAAGTTGGCCTGTGCCGTGATCTTGCCAAAGTTGGTATTGCCAAACGCGGTATTAGGACCGGCGAACTGGGGTGTGTTGAAGGTATTGAATGTTTCGGCGCGGAACTGCGCATTGATGCGCTCGCGGATGAGGACGTTCTTGTAGAGCGACATATCCCAGTTGGCAAAACCGGGCCCGCGAAGTGCCAGGGTGCGCGGGGCGTTGCCGAAGGTGTAAGCGGAGGAGCCGGTGAATGCCGCCGGATTGATGTAGCCGTTCAGGCGGTCGTAAAGGTTACCGCTCGTCTTGAGCGCTACTCCTGGATTGAGATTGGGGCGCTGCACACCATTGCCGGCGATGATGCTATTGGGGTTGCTGGTCTGGCGTATCGATACCGGGAAGCCGCTCTGGAACGTAGGCAAAACGTTCAGCTGCCAGCCACCGAGAAGTACATCGCCCACCCGAGTCTTGGTTGAGAACCGATCGCCATGGCCGAAGGGCAGGTCAACGGGCACGCCGGCGGTGAAGCGGTAAGGCACATCCGAGCCCGAGTGGGAGTATTCGGCTTCCAGATCATAGGCATTCTGCGGCGCGGCGAAGCCGGGGCTCTGGATGCTGTTCGAGGTAGCAAACGAAGAGTCGCGGTTGCGAGACCACGTGAAGGAGCTGACGAGGTTCAATCCGCGAGCGGCTCGCCGCTCCGCTTTTATCAGCAGGGCGTTGTAGTCGGAGTGGGCAGAGCTGAGGAGCAGATTCACCGCGGTGTACTGTGGGAAAGGACGCAAGGACTGCGAACGCGAGATAGTTGTCTGCCCCTGAATGCCGCTGCCGCCTGCCACGTAAAAAGGGTTCGTGACGGAATCATTCAGGGTATTACCAAGAGAAAAGTTGGAAGGATCGAGTTGGTCCATATTGACAGGCACGCTCCCTGAAGGAGAGGGCGAGAGGTTAGCGCCTCGCGTGCCGATGTACGCGACGTCCAGGGCGATCGCATACGGTAGTTCGCGCTCAACATCCACCGAGAACTGCTGCACACGGGGCGCGTGAAAGCTTTGATCATAGGCTGTCACGCTGTTGCCGATGCCGGTGAGGGAACCGGCGGCGTTGCCTACAGGTTTTTGCAAGCCGTTGGGGAACGGGTTACTAAGCGAGTTCGCAGGGGTGAAGTCATTGTTGCTGCTCGCAACGTAATTATTGCTTTGTGTGTAGCCCGGCGCCAGCAATGCGATGGGGTCATAGCGCGTTGGTGCGTACAGAATGCCGTACCCGCCGCGAACCACGGTCTTGCTTGTAAGTTGATAGCTGGCGCCCAAACGGGGTGCGAACTTCGCTCGCGACAGGCTGCCTGTATCACGCGCGTTGCCGTTGACGCCGGCGAAGAGGATGCCGCCGTTGACGGTCGCTCCGTTCGCGAGCGTCGACGATGCTGTGCGGTCGAACCCGACAGCAAGCTGGTTATGATCCTCTTTCAGCCCGGTTTCAGACTCCCAACGCAGGCCGAGGTTCAGCGTGAGCTTCTTCGAGACGCGCCAGTCATCCTGTGCAAAGACCGCGTTGTAATCGACATAGGTCTTGAGTTGTGTTGTAAGGTCGACCTCTCCGGCGACGGGCAGGCCGAGCAGGAGATCGGCAACGTCGGAGCCGGCGAGTTCGTCGGACTCGCTGGGGTTTGCCTGGGTAAACGCACCGGAAAATGTATACATACCGGGTGCGTTGCCGAAATCCTCAAAGTTCATGCGAATGCGCCGGTACTCCGCGCCAAAGGTGAGATTTTGTCGGCCCAGCGTCTTGGCGAGTGTGCCGTTAACGACTTGCGACTTCCAATTGTCGAGCTGGTCGGTATTCTGGCTGAGCTGATCGTGGTTGGCGAGGAAGATCGTTGGAAAGAACCGCGCTTGCAACTGTGACGTGAGCGCACTGGGAAAGCCGAGCGTGGCGGGATCGAAGCCCTGACTGATCTCGCCGATGAGGTTCGGGAAGCGATTGTTGCCGTAACGTGCCGTGATGACGGTTGTCGGATTGACGATCCACGTGCTGTTGACCTGCGTGGCGTCGACCTGGCGGTGGAAGGTGTACGAGTAGCTGCCTGGCAAGTTGTGCATGGGGTTGCCGAGCGGCTGCAAAGCCTCATAAAAAATGTAGGAGCCGCTGACAGTCCACCAGGGACGAATCTGCTCGTCCAGCTTAACCGTGACCTCCTGCGCATGGTCGCGGACGTCATCTGTGCCGGTAAAGGTGTTGCCCGCATTGGGCAGCGGGTAATATGCCGCAATGTTCGCACCCACGGCATTCAGCGTGGGAATGCGATTGCCCGCGTACGGTCGCCGATGTGTACCGGCACCATCTGTGAAGGTGTCGAACGGGTTGTAAATGATGTGCTGCGAACCATCCGCATTGAAGCTCTGCGAAAAGTCGCCGGCGCGCTCCAGCGCTGTGGGCACAACAAAGGTCGCGGTGTACGGTGAGGTCTGGATGTACCCTTCAGAGCCGATCCAGAAGAAGCTCTTGTTGCGGCCGTTGTAGAGATGAGGGAGAACCACGGGACCGCCCAATGAAGCGCCCCAGTTGTAGTAAGGGCTTTCTGGCCGTGGTGTGCCGTTGCGCTTGGCGAAGAAATCATTGGCCAGCCATGCGGTTTGGCGTGTTTCGCCGAAGATTGATCCATGGAGTGTGTTGGAGCCGGAACGAAGAAGTGTGTTGAAGACGCCGCCACCGGTGCGGCCCACCTGCGCGTCATAGGTCAGTGCCTGCAGTTTCACATCCTGGATGGACTCGATCGTCGGAATCACGATCGGGCGGTTGTTGGTGTCCGTGATAGGGACGCCATCGATGAGGTACAGATTCGTCGCGATAGGGCCACCTGCAATGGAAGTCGCGGAGGTACCGTTCTGATCGGCAAATCGAATGAACTGCGGATTGCCGGTATTCACAAATAAGCCGGAAAGCCTGGGCGTGATGTACGGGTTACGTCCAAGAACCGGGAGATCTTCAAGGCGCTTCTGGTCAAAATCGCTGCTGATGGAAGCTGTAGAACTGTCCACCAGAGGCGCTTCGGCGGAGACCTGCACGATGTCAGTGGTGGACGAAATGGAGAGCTGGACGTCGAGGGTTAGGGCGTCCTGCGTTGCGAGCACAATGTGTGTACGCTCCGCAGCTCCAAAGCCCTGTGAGATTACGTGCACGGTGTAGGTCGATGGGGTGAGCGCGTTGAAGACGTAAAGACCATCGCTGCCCGTATGCGTGTCGCGCGTCTGACCTGTCCCCTCGTCTTTCAACTGCACAGCGGCGTTGGGGATCGCAGCACCGGATGCATCCTGCACACTTCCACGCAAAGTGGCGTTATACGTCTGGGCAGAAGCAAGAAACACAGCGGAGAAGAAAAGACCTGATCCAACCGCGAAGCGGTAAAACGGATGCATAGCGCGCATGAAAACCTCAAAGTGAAGTGTGGCGCTAAGGCGCCGGATGAGGACCCGAGAAGCAAAGGGATGTCGCGGCAGAAAGCCGCATATACCAGCAACACTTCCATGAAAGGAAGAGGGGAAACATCCTCAAAACCCGGATTTTGCTGGAAGGGTGTAGGTTCGTCAGGCGAACCCGGATCTGCTCTTTGGCCGCATCAGCAGAAACTCTGCAGGCGAGCCGCATCAAGCGATCAGCGCTGAAGGCAGGGACAACAAGCACATAGGCACAAGTTGTGGCTCATGCGTTCAAACTACTGCGAAGTTCTGTGCGTGTCAAAAATGTCCGCACACCACGACGAGATCGTTTGTCTGAGGCTTGCCCCCTTGTTCACGCGATAGGATCCGCAAGCGTCAGCCAGACGCCTCAACCTGGCAATTGGACGTGATTGTTGGTGCGCAGTGGAAACGGTTTTAGAGTGTGGAACAGAGGTGTCTTCATGGGCACGTAGCCGTCGTCGTGCGATCGCCAGCGCTGGTGACATGAACACGGGCATATCTCCGCTGCCAGCCTGTGCTGCACCAATGCGTCTAGCCCGCAGCCTCGCAACTCAAACCGAGGCTAGTGACCCAGCGGCGTCGGCGCTCTACTGCCTTAGCGACCAGGTCGGCACCACATAAATGGAGCCTGGTGGCGATGGCTGACCGGTGTGGCACAACCCGCCGACGGCACCGGCATGCATTAAAAGTTCACCGGCAAAGAACGGGATGCTGAACATGAGCTCGACTACTTCGGGGTTAGATACTGATCGGAAGGTTCAGTTCGCTCGATGACGGCAGCGAGATCTACGCCGATCCTGCGAATCTGCAGAGCTGAAATCTGTACGGTTCCGTGCTGAACGATCTTTTGTAAAGAGTTGATCCGGACGGGCATGACTGCATTCATGTCGGCTCGAACAACGAACTGACCGGTTTCAAGAGCGGAGACATAGTAAGCAGAGCTTTGGAAAGTTGTGAGGGCAAGTACATGAACCGCTTCACGAGTTCCCTCAGTCGGAGGGCCAGCCCGCTACTGTGCCAAGCAACTTGGCGTGCTTCGGCACCAATAGATCAGTATGAGCGATACGGTGGCCTTGCGTTCACGCAGCTAAGAACTAAGGGCTAAACCATTGATTTGAGAAAGCTAGATGGTGGACGCGGAAGGAATCGAACCTTCAACCTGTCGATTAAGAGTCGAATGCTCTGCCAGTTGAGCTACGCGTCCAGCCTGCAAAAAACGGTCACGCGTGCACGCGTGCTCCGCATTGCGAGAACTTTCTGAGTTTAGCACGATCGAGTGCCGGTCCGAGCCACGGCTGCTTCTGCTGGGACAATTATCCAACAAAGTCGACGTGAGCCCGATGCGGAATCAGACCCCGCTCATAGCCAAGATCGAGCAGACGCCGGATGGCTTCGCGTCCGTCTGTCCCATAGTCGATGGTGCGCTCGTTGACGTACATCCCCACGAAGCGGTTGGCCAAGGCAGGATCGAGGTCGCGGGCAAATTGCATCGCGTATTCGAGCGCTTCTTCCCGGTGATCGAGGGCATGCTGGATGCTTTCGCGAAGAGCGTCGGTGACGATATGCTGCACCTCCGGACCGAGCGAGCGTCGAATCGCGTTGCCACCGAGCGGTAAAGGGAGGCCGGTCTGCTCCTGCCACCAGATGCCAAGGTCGATGATCTTCCTCAGGCCGTCGCGCCCATAAGTGAGTTGACCTTCATGGATGATCAGACCGGCATCGTATTCGCCGGCGAGAACCGCTGGAATGATCTGGTCGAAGGGGACGGTGGCCGTTTCGATCTCTGGCGCAAAAAGTTTCAACGTCAGGTAGGCCGTGGTCAGCGTGCCGGGCACGGCAACGCGAACTCGCTTGATCTCCTCCAGAGTGAACGATTTTTGCGAAACGATCATGGGACCGTAATTCTCGCCCATGGAGCCGCCACACGCCATGATGGCGTAGTTGTCCTGAATATAGGGATAGGCGTGAAAGCTTACCGCGGTGACGTCATAGGTTTGCTCGGCTTGCGCCTTACGATTTAGGGTTTCAATATCCGTGAGGGTGTGGGTAAAACGGTAACCGGGCACCCGCACCTTATTGGTGGCGAGCCCGTAAAACATGAAAGCGTCGTCCGAGTCCGGACTGTGGGCGATGCTGATCTCGCGTATCTGGGAGGGGGCGGCCGTCATGAAAGTTTTCCGATTCTTCAAAAGTTGGAACGGTTAACGCTAGGAAAGCGGGTTACGCAAAGCGCGGTAAACCCCAGCGGCAGCGCAAATTTTGATGACTTCGCCAGGTACGAAAGGCAGGACAGCTGCCATGGTGGTTGCGCGGAAACTGAGGTGCGCTTCGAGCGCCAGCCAAGAGGCTCCGCACAGAAAAAGAAGCAGCACGGCAACAGAACAACCAAGCAGAGCGGCAGAAAAACGGGATTGCCTGGCTTCGAATCGCCGAGTCAGGGCTCCGCAGACAAGCGCAACGAGAGGGTAAGCGAGCAGAAAACCGCCCGTGGGGCCAAAAAGCTGGAGCAGGCCACCCGGACCCGTCGGGCTAAAAACGGGCAGTCCAGCAGCGCCTTCGAAGAGGTAAGCCAGCAAAGCCAGCGCACCCTCCATGGGACCCAGCATCAAGCCGGCGCCCAAAACAGCGAGCGGTTGCAGGGTAAACGGCACAGGGGTGAAGGGCAGAGGAAAAGCCACATGCGCGGCGCAGGCGATGATGCCGCTGACGCAGATAATACGTACAAGACTCTTGCTCGGAGCCGCGGCGAGTGTTTCGGAGCGAAGTTGCACTGGCAAAAAAGAACCGACGTTCATACTTTCCTCGTAGGTGTGGCGGTCTCATTTTTCGGCTCTTCTCGCGTTGTTTCAAGTACTGTCGCGCTGAGCGGAAATGAGGATGTCTTGCTTTGCAAATCGCCGGACCGTCGTTGCCGACGCGTCCCACGGACATGTCGCGCAGCCGCCAAAGATGCCCAAAGCAAACCGGACAGGGCCACAACCGAGATGATGATGAGTACGCGCAAAGTCGAACCCTTCCAAGATACCAAACGCCGAGCGGCACAACAGCATAAAAAGAAAGCAACGGCGCGTACGTGTGAACTCTCGTGCAGCGCACGGTAACGAAGATGGTTCCTAACGACCTGAGCAGAATGGAACCGCGAGCGCCCGCTCGGGATACTATCGACGTACGAGGTTCGTCTTGTTTTCGTCTTCCTCCTCCTCCCGTCTTGCGTTCCGGTCCGCTGCTGCTGGGCGCTCGCCGGCCCGTCCGTGGCGCAGGCGAACGGCTACCCTCGTGGCCGGGTGCCTCGCCTTGGGCATGGCCTATGGTGTCATGTTCGGACACAATGGCTTAACGGCGTATGCCGGCAAGCGTCATGAGGAAGATGCTTTACGCAAGCAGATGCAGCTTCTGCAGCGGGAAAATAGTCGATTGAAGGGCCA
Organism: uncultured Acidobacteriaceae bacterium; assembly: GCA_964246645.1. Classification (GTDB taxonomy): domain Bacteria; phylum Acidobacteriota; class Terriglobia; order Terriglobales; family Acidobacteriaceae; genus Granulicella. The sequence goes on along the minus strand of CAXTRN010000036.1, from coordinate 15,854 downwards.
TGTCGATCGCTTGCAGAACGATCCCAGCGCCATCGAGCACCAGGCCCGCGAAGAACTGCACTACACCAGAGCGGGTGAAGTTATTTACACGCTACCCGCGTCCGTGGAAGACAAGCCGAATGTCATCCCAAATCATTAGGTAGGCGATAAGGAACGGGCCTCGCCATACAAACATAGTCGCAGCTTGCATTTCTAGCAGCCTGCATCCGGTTCGGAAATTTGTGAAGCTCATATGCGCATCGGCATTGACCTTGGCGGCACGAAAACGGAAGCGATTGCGCTTGATGATGACGGTGTCGAATTGCGCCGCCTTCGTGTTCCCACCCCGCGCGGCGATTACCCGGGAACCGTCGCAACCATCGCAGGCCTGGTCGCTTCCATCGAATCCGATCTTGCCACCACAGGATCAGTGGGAGTGGGGATTCCAGGCACAATTGTTGCCGCCTCCGGCCTTGTTAAGAATGCAAACTCAATCTGGCTAAACGGCCAGCCGTTAGCGCGGGACCTTTCGGTGGCTCTCAAGCGAGAGGTGCGCTGTGCCAACGATGCGAACTGCTTTGCGGTGAGTGAGGCTACCGATGGCGCCGGGATGGGCTTTTCTGTCGTCTTCGGGGCGATTCTAGGCACCGGATGCGGTGCTGGCGTCGTCCTCAATGGTCAGCCCTACGCCGGCCACAATGGCTTGGCAGGTGAATGGGGGCATACCCCTTTGCCCTGGGCCCAGGCACATGAGATTCCCGGACCGCCCTGCTACTGCGGCCATCACGGCTGTTTGGAAACGTGGATTTCAGGCGTGGGGTTCGAAAGAGATTTTTTTCGCGCTACAGGAGAGGAGCTCAGCGGTAAGCAGATTGTCGCCCTTGCGATGCAAGGTGATGAGCAAGCCACTGCAGCTTTGGCACGACTGGAAGATCGTATCGCTCGTGGTCTGGCCATGATTGTGAATATTCTCGATCCTCAGGTCGTTGTTCTTGGGGGCGGGTTGTCGAATCTTTCACAGCTTTACACCGGATCGCTCGAAGAGCAAATTGCTACCTATACCTTTGGCGGCGCGACTGTAACCCCCGTGCGCTGCAACCTTCATGGCGACTCGAGCGGTGTGCGGGGAGCGGCCTGGCTTTGGTCATAGCCACCGAAAGGCGCTCAGATACCTCTACAGACCCAGTGCAGTGAGCCAGTCGCGAGGACGGTCGACGAGCCAATCCGGTTTGGCGGCTGCCAAGCTTTCGGGCTGCAAGCCATAGCTACAGCCGAGGCAACGAGCACCGCAGGCGCGCGCGGTGAACACATCGACCTCCGAATCACCGACCATCACCACATGCTCTGGGCGGAAGAGCATTTCCCTTGGTTGTTCCACCGCGCGCAGGGTGAGTGTCTCGGCCATGATCTGACTGAGGCCTTCGGGATTGGGCATTTTTGTAGCAAATGAGTCCCCTCCATAGTTCGCGAAGAAAAAGGGCGAAAGCCCTAACCCGTCACATATCGCTCGGGACGGGCGTACTGGTTTGTTCGTCAAAATCGCCATCGGCAGGCAGGGCCTTCGCTGCCGGATGAGTTGGAGGGCGTCGACAACCCCGGCATACGGATGCGTGTGATCCAGCTGGTGCTCCCGGTAATAGTCTAGGAAAAAGCTGTAAGCCACCTCAAACAGCGCTTCATCTTCGTTCGAACGATGGACGGCGTTGGAGAACTTCTCTGCATGGAGCGCTCGTCTCACAAGAAGCGGTGCACCGTCACCGATGAAGCTTGTAATTACCCGCTTCGAGAGAGGTGATCTGCCGACGTGAGCGAGAGCGGCATTGATAGCTTGGCAAAGATCGGTTGAAGAGTCGATGAGTGTTCCATCGAGATCAAAAGCGAGAAGCCACAGGGCGTTCGGATCGTATCGATCACATTCAACGTGTGGCCCCCGGTGTGGCATCACAGTTACGCATACTTCCGCAGCATACCGAGAACACGACCTTGAATGTTTACGTTCGCCGCGGGAGCGTATATCGGGGCCATGCCAGCGTTCGACGGCTGTAAACGAATGAGACTTCCTTCCCGATAGAATCGCTTCAGGGTCGCATCGGCTCCATCCACCAGGGCCACAACGATCTCACCCTCACGCGCCGTACGGGTGCGCTCCACAAGTACAAAATCGCCGGACACAATGTGCTCATCCTGCATGGAGTCGCCACGGACCTCTAGTGCAAACACCTCACGTGCTCCGATAATGTCACCGAGCGAAATAGATTCTGCCGTTTCGATCGCTTCAACCGGTCGTCCTGCGGCAATGCGACCAAGCAGTGGTAGCCGTTCACCACCTCTTCGCGAATTGCGCTGTGGCAGGATATCGATCGATCGGCTCCGATTGTGGGCTCGCTGCAGCAGACCCTTTCCTTGGAGATTCGTGATGTGTTTGTGTACGGTCGCCAGTGAGTTCAGGCCAAGCCCCGATGCAATCTCCTCGTAGGAGGGTGAGTACCCATTCTGCATGGTGAAGTTGGAAAGAAAGTCCAAAACCTCTTTTTGCCGCCGCGTGATTGCCATGTGCGAATTGTAGCGAATAAAAAGCGAACTGCAAGAAAGAAATCGTAAACCTTTCCTCTCCGTATTCCCATTTTGGTTCACTTCAGCAGCCGTTCCATATTGGGCTTATCTTTTCGTGCTTTTTTCGCTTCGGCAGATCGTTCCGCCTGCTCTTGAGCCATGCTTGTAGAAACGTCAGGGTGTGGTTCCAGAAATACGGTCGGGCGGGAAAGCGGAGCAGGATGCGGGTGTTGATCGTTGAGGATGACCGGGCGTTAGGACTTTTTTTGCAGAAAGCTCTTGCCCTCGATGGCTTCAAAAGTGAATGGCTCGGCAACGGCCAGGACGCTCTGGAGCGTCTCCAAACCGATCAACCGGAATTGATGATTCTAGATCTGAGCCTACCCGGCCGCGATGGGATCGAGGTTCTTGAGGATCTCTGCGCAGCGCGAAAGATGCCACCGGTGCTTGTGCTGACGGGCCGCCTGGATGTCGAGGAACGGGTTCGGTGTTTAAACCTTGGTGCTGACGATTGCCTTCTCAAGCCCTTCAGCTTTCAAGAGTTATCAGCCCGTTGCCGGGCAATCCTGCGGCGAAGAACTGCACCGGAATCGAGTAGCCTCCACTATGGTCCGATCCAGGTCGACTTCGTCAGCCGAAAAGCATGGTGCCATGGCAAATCCGTAGATCTGACAGCGAAGGAGTTTGTCCTCCTGGCATTTCTTGTGCAGAGAAAAGGTCGATGCTGCTTCCGCGAAGAACTTCTACGCGAAGTTTGGCAGTTTCGGGACGGCGCTTCTTCCAATGTCGTCGAGGTGTACATCAATTATCTGCGTAGAAAGCTGGCAGCAACTTCACCGATGCTTGGCGGAAGCTCCACTTTGATTCAAACGGTTCGAGGTTCAGGATATCGTCTTGCGACCCTTCCGGAGCCAGTTGTACTTGCGGGCGGCTTTGGTCTGGATGCAAGTACCGTGTCGGAGGCGCCAAAAATTCCATGCTGAGCGACAGCAAGCTCTTCGCAGGCGGACATGGCTATGTGTTGGATCGAGAGTTGCACGACTTGTCGCAACCACTTTCCAGATTGCAGTGCCGCTTGGAACTCGCATTACTCTCCGGCGTTGAAAGCAACCCATTGGAAGTGTTTATCGGTGCACTCGAAGATGTGCGGGATTGCAATGACCGCTTTCATCAGCTTCGAATGCGCATCGCCGCTCTCTGGGCTGAGGAGGTGAGCAGGTGATAGCAGAGCCGCAGAAGCGGGTCGTCATCCTTGCAAGCGCGGATGCGGGTCTTCGCCATCAGCTACGCGGCAAATTAACGGAGCTACGGTGGCATGTAAAGGAGGCCAACGGTGGCGCTGAAGCAATGGTGCAGTTGGAAGAGCAACAGGTTGAAGCACTGCTTCTGGATGGATGGCTTCCCGATCTGGAGGCCAACGCATTCGCCGAAACAATTCGAGCGATCTATCCGAAGGTCGATCTGATTCGATTTGACGGCACTTCGGTGCATAGCGGCCACCGAAGTGCATGGCGCAACGAGTTGCTCCATGCCATGCGTAACGATACTGAACCGCAGCTTGGCCATACTCAGGTGCCCTTTCCCATGGAAAAGACCATCACGCCTGCCCATCAGCCACCGTACGATGCCGAGCGAACAACGTCACGCAGCGACGCTCAGATATCCACCGATGAGGTAAAGCCTGAATCGGCGGTAAATTTTGCAGCGATCCCGGGCACGGTTGGTCGAAGTGCTCCCATGGCGGAGCTCACACGTTTGGTGAGACTGGTGGCCCCTCACAATGCCCGCGTTTTGATCGAGGGCGAAACAGGTACCGGGAAGGAACTGGTTGCAAAAGCTCTCCACACCCTGAGCGGCCGAGCAAGCAAGGCTTTTGTCGTTCTGAACTGTGCGGCGATTCCGGAGGCTTTGCTCGAAGCAGAACTCTTCGGTCACGTGCGGGGTGCTTTCACAGGTGCCGTTCAGAACCGTATCGGTCGCATCGAGGCAGCTCACGGGGGAACTCTTTTTCTGGATGAAATCGGAGAGATGCCCATTTCACTGCAGGCCAAACTATTGCGCTTTCTCGAAAACGGAGAGCTTCAACGGGTGGGCGACAATGAAACCGTGCGCGTGACTGTGCGCGTCGTTTCTGCAACGCACCGCTCGCTTGAGGAGCGAGTCGACGCAGGTGCGTTTCGACTCGACCTGCTGCACCGCCTCTCGGTTTTTCCCATTCAAGTTCCACGTTTGGTTGACAGGCTGGATGATTTGCCGCTTCTTGCGGAACACATTTTAACCGAACTCGGCAAAGAATCACCGCGGAAACGTCTTGCCCGAGGAGCTTTGGACAAGCTTTTCACGCATACTTGGCCGGGTAACGTCCGGGAATTAGGACACGTTCTGCAAAGGGCTGCGATCTTGGCGGAGCATCGGCCAGAGATCCAGGCTGCAGAAGTTCTCATGCGCAGAGCCGTCCGCACGTAAAAGCAGCGCAGGCACGAAGACCCCTCCGACCGGGAGGGGTTACTTTTTGAGCGGTTCTGTTATGGCTGACGCACGTGTGCGCTTTGCCGTCACGGTCATCCACATCTTCGCTTTTATATCTTTTCAGCTTCGCTTTTTGGTTTGCACCCATTCGCTTTTACTTCTATCTGGCTTCGCTTCCTTTTCGTCCACCTCTTCGCTTTCCTTGCCTTATACCTTCGCTTTTCCTTCCCTTAGAAAAGTCTTAGGTGAATGGTGTCCTATTTGGCATCAGAGTTGCTTTATTACAGGTCAGTTGGATCGAAAAGACGCAAAGATCTGCCGTAATAGGACGGCAGAGGATTGGCGCTAGGTCCACGGGAGTTTTCTATGAACAGCACGCAACCTGTACAGTCGTTCGGCGCACCGGTGCACAAACTACCTGCATTTCTGGCAACGGTCGAGAGCAAAGCCGCAAAGTCGCAAACCCCGTCTGTGCTTCAGATTGAGGAGCAGGTTCCCGTGGATGCGCAAGAACGGGAAAAATTCGTGCTGAAACATCTGCCCGTGGTTCGGTTTATTGCGAGGCGCATCTCTGAACGTCTTCCGAAGCATGTGGAAATCGAAGAACTAGTCTCCGCCGGCGTGCTTGGTTTAATCGACGCCGTAGCAAAGTTTGACGGCTCTAAACAGGTCCAATTCAAGAGTTACGCCCAGTTCCGCATTCGCGGTGCGATCATGGATTCGCTTCGCAGTGTGGATTGGGGCCCACGGGAACTACGTCGTCAAGGCCGCGCGATTGAAGAAGTTATCTGGACGCTGACGACACGTTTGGGACGAGGCCCGACAGAAGCCGAGGTTGCTGACGCAATCGGACTGCCTCTTGGGGACTACCAAGACGTCCTGGGTGCGCTGAAAGGCCTCGAAGTCGGAAGCCTCAACGTGGAACATGGCAGCGAAACAGGAGAAGAAGAACTGGCGTACGTACCGGGACCAAGTACGAACGACCCGCTTTTCCGGTGTATGCAAGGGGAGATGCGTGAACTTTTGATCGCCGCCATCGACAAACTCCCCGAAAAAGAGCGTCTGGTGCTTACGCTGTATTACTACGAGGAGCTCACAATGAAGGAGATTGGGCTGACGCTTGGTGTGGTGGAGTCCCGAGTATCTCAGATCCATTCATCGGCGGTTTTGCATCTGCGGTCCTCACTCGCGACCGGAAAGAAGGCTGGCGCACGCTGAGTCGCCCCGAGATAGAGCGGCAGGGCATCCGCGAGCTTTTATTGACATTATGAATAATTCCCACCCGAAGTTTCGTCATAGACGAATACATTATTTCGACACAGAATATGCACTCACGTTTTTCTTGGTTTCGCCGATGAAGAGATCGGAGCAGAAATGCAAAAACGGGAGTTGATTATGATGAAAACGAAGATCGGAGTGGAGGCTTCTGGGAAGCTGCAGCTGCGCGAAGGTTCGACTGAGTTGTGCAAGATGAAAAAGATCGAGCGCCTGCGCTTTTTGATTGCAAGTGGAGACTACCGGATCCCGTCAGCGCATATCGCCGAGGGCTTGATGCGTGCAATGCGAGGGTAACCGGAAAATCGTCCATAGCTGTACTCTGACAAAAGGCTGTGCGAACGCGCTTCTATCGAAGTCGTGCGAAAGCCATGGATGGAGATGTGCAGCACATGGGTGAGTGGCTGAAGATTAACGCAACAGACGGACATACGCTTTCGGCGTACCTGGCTCGGCCTGACGAACCACCAAAGGGTGGTTTGGTGATCGTGCAAGAAATTTTTGGGGTAAATGCATATATTCGAAGCGTAGTAGATGGCTTTGCAAGGGATGGCTACATGGCAATTGCGCCGGCGCTGTTTGATCGAACGCAAACCTGCGTGGAACTTGGGTATGAAGGGGACGACCTGCAAAGGGCGTTCGGTCTTTACCAGACGCTGAATGCTGATAAGGCATTGCTTGATGTGTCTGCCGCATTCCAGAAGGTGAGTCAGTTCGGCACCGGAGCAGGAATTTTAGGGTATTGCTACGGTGGCTTCGTGAGTTGGCTGAGTTCCACGCGTAGTTCCGGCCTTGGGTTCGAGCCGAAATGCTGCGTTGCCTATTACCCAGGTGGGATTGGATCGGTGGCGGAAGAAGAACCACAATGCCCGGTGCTGCTCCACTTTGGAGCGGAGGATGATCACATTGGAGTGGACCAGGTTAACGCCGTTCGCAACGCGCATCCCGATCTCGCTGTTCACGTGTACCAGGGAGCAGGGCATGGTTTCAGCAACGACGCGCGTGCAAGCTTCAGACCCGAAGCGGCCGCGAAGGCGCGAGAGCGATCTCTAGCGTTTTTGAATGAAAACATGGCTGGTTAGCTCGCCTTGATGGTGACGACCGGCCTCTCGGGAAAAAAAGTTGTGCTTTTCGCGTGGTATCCTTGCAATCGGACACTGAGAGAAGTGACTAGAGTATAGAGAATCAGGAGCAAAAAACTGCCGTGTTGGCACCTGTAAAAAAGTCGGAAATTATTAACAAATTTCGCACGCACGATTCGGACACTGGAAGTCCTGAGGTGCAGATCGCGATTCTCAGTGAGCGTATCGGCGAGTTGACAGAGCACTTCAAGGCCCATAAGAAAGATCATGGTTCTCGTCGCGGTCTACTCATGCTGGTTTCTAAGCGTCGCCGTCTTCTGGATTATTTGAAGAAGACCGATGGGGACCGCTACCGTGAGGTTATCGGTAAATTGGGTATCCGCAAGTAGGCGATGCGATAACGAATGAAGAGTGCCACGAGAAAACAGCGCAATCTGAACCCGTCCGGTATGCCGGGAGCATTCGCAAGTTATAGAGATGGGTTTATGACGATGTTTTCTGCGGACACGCATTCTTCAAAAATGAACTCTGCCGATGCTGACAGCCCAGAACCCCGCACTGCGGGGTTTGTGCTTTAAAGAGGGCTACAAAGCATGCATGGCGGTGCTGAACGACGAAAGACCGGATCGGTCTTAAAAGGATAATTGCATGCAGGATGTCACCATTGAGCTTGCCGGAGGCAAGCAAATCAAGTTTGAAACAGGGCGGATGGCCAAGCAGGCTTCTGGAGCGGCTTTCACGACGAGCGGCGATGATGCTGTATTGGCAACCGCTGTGGCCTCGCCGGACCCGAAAGAAGGGATCGACTTTTTCCCTCTTACGGTGGAATACCGCGAATTCACCTACGCCGGGGGCCGGATTCCGGGCGGGTTCATTAAGCGTGAAGGCCGTCCAAGTGAGAAGGAGATCCTGACAAGCCGTCAGATTGATCGGCCGATTCGGCCTTTATTCCCAGAAAATTTTAGAAACGAAACCCAAGTCGTCGCCTTCGTTTACTCCGCCGACAAGGAGAACGATCCGGACGTGCTCGGCATCAATGGGGCGAGTTGCGCGCTGGCTTTGAGCGACATTCCTTTCAACGGCCCGGTGGGAGCGGTGCGCATCGGGATTATCGATGGCCAGTTCATCGTCAATCCCACCTATGCGGAGCGCGCGGTAAGCACGCTCAACATTATGGTGGTCGGCACAGAAGCCGGTATCACGATGATTGAATCAGGCGCTCGGGATATTCCGGAAGAGCGTGTTGTGGATGCCATCGAGTTTGCCCATGCCGAAATCAAGAAGATTGTGGCCGGCATCAAGGACCTTGTCGGGCGTGCCGGCAAATCGAAGCGTGTCGTCGCTGAGATTACGCTGGATCAAGCGTATGCGGATCAGTTGCAGAGCAGGGTTGGCGATCGCCTGAAAGACGCGTTGGATACGCAGAAATATCCCAAGTTCGACAGCTACGCCAAAGTCAAGGAACTCAAAGACGAGTTGAAAAAGGAACTGCCGGAAGGGGACGCTGCTGCCGGTAAGAAGCTCAGCAAATACTTCGAGTTGTTACGGGAACGCATTTTCCGGGAGCAGGTCCTAAACGAGCGTATCCGGCCCGATCATCGCGCTTTTGATGAGATCCGCAAAGTAAGTATCGAAACGGGCGTACTGCCGCGCGTGCATGGATCGGCGCTGTTTACCCGCGGAGAAACGCAGGCCCTGGTTTCCGCCACGTTGGGCACCATGGATGATGCACAGCGGATGGAAAGTTATGAGGGTGAGCAGAAACGCCGTTTCATGCTGCACTATAATTTCCCGCCGTTCTCGGTCGGGGAGGTAGGACGCATGACCGGTGTAGGACGTCGTGAAATCGGGCACGGCGCGCTGGCCTGGCGCGCGATCGAGGCAGTGCTGCCCGGCGAGGACGAGTCCCCTTATACCTTGCGGGTCGTTTCAGACATTTTGGAATCGAATGGATCTTCGTCGATGGCTACCGTATGCGGTGCGTCGCTTGCGTTGATGCAGGCAGGCATTCCGTTGAAGGGTTCAGTGGCGGGTGTAGCCATGGGGCTGGTAAAGGAGGGTGAGAACTACGCAATTCTCACGGACATTGCAGGCGCTGAAGATCACTACGGCGACATGGATTTCAAGGTGGCCGGCACGCGTAAGGGCATCACCGCCCTCCAGATGGACATCAAGATCATGGGGATTACGCCCCAGATCATGCGTGAAGCACTGGAGCAGGCGCGGCGTGGGCGGCTCTTCTTGCTGGACACCATGGATGCGGTCATAGGGACGCCGAACCAGGAGACCTCGAAGTACGCGCCTCGCATCCATACCCTGCAGATTCCAACGGACAAGATTCGTGATCTCATCGGACCCGGCGGCAAAACGATTCGCGGCATCATCGATGCCACCGGAGTGAAGATCGATGTGGAAGATTCCGGGCGCGTCAATGTAGCTTCAAGCGATGCCGACGGACTGGCGAAGGCGATTCAGATGATCAGTGATCTGACCGCCGTGCCGGAGCCTGGCAAGACGTATCTTGGCAAGGTCGTCCGACTGGCAGAGTTTGGCGCTTTTGTAGAGATATTCCCTGGAACAGACGGTCTTTTGCATGTTTCTGAGATCGCCGAGCATCGCGTGAAGGATGTCAAGGATGAACTGCGCGAGGGCGATCAGGTCCTGGTGAAGGTGCTTGCGATCGAAGGAAACCGGATCAAGCTTAGCCGCAAGGCGGTGCTGCGGGAACAACGCGCCAAACTTGGCTTACCTGAGTTGCCCGAAGGCGGTGCGGAAGCAAGTCGCGGTCGAGGCGATCGCCAAGAGCGCAGTGAACGGTCCACTACACCGCCGTCACCGTCATCACCGCCGTTAGAAGAAACGATCACCATTGAAGGTGGAGACGATTTCGACGACTCAGACGATGAGCTCGAGGGTGAAGACGAGGGTGCGGAAGAAGGGGAGTTGGTTACTGCACAGAATGCGGATGGGCAAGGGCCGCAGGGCGGAGATCGTTCGCAGGCAAACGGGGCGCGTCGGCGCCGTCGCCGTCCACGCCGTCCCGGCTCCAGCTCCGGAGGAAGTGCACCTCAGGGAACTAACCGATAAGTGACGACCCAAAGACAGCCGCACTGAAGTGCGGCTGTCTTTGTTGGTGAACCGTTCTTGAGCTTAGACAAGCATGCTCGGAATCGACTCAAAGGCTTATGGTTCGGTCGCAGGCCAAAGTGCCAGGGTGGAGGACCTTTTTACCGTTCACCCTGCTTTGTCTACTCGTTGCAAGCCGTTGGTTACTGGAGGCGACATGGCCTTCCATGGTTTCCAGCTATAGAACCCAGGCCGCGGGATGCATAGGCGGAGCCTGTTTCGCTTTTGCCCGGCTGATCACTCGGAATTACAAATCCACCACGCCCGCAGTGGAGGATTTATGGTCGTGGCGTAGCAGCGTTTTAGGGGTGGCGGTACTTGCCGGGCCTGCGATGGCGGCTTTCATCGCCGGACGACCGATCAGCGGCAGCAACGGTTCGCTCGCCATAGCGTTAACCCCGATCATTGTCGCTATATGTATGGGGGCGCTTGGAGCCTCGGGGCTGGACTTGCCCGCGCGGCTTTGGCCGGGGTTGACCGGTCTGACAGCTCTGCTGCTTTTACTCCCACAACCGGAGATGAATCCACGGTTGCTGCTGGCCCTTTGCACCATACCTCTTTCTGCGGGAATGGCCAGCGCATTTTTGGACAGAAGTCTCGTTCAGGATGATGAAATGCGCACTGACCCGCGTTCGCAGCGATCATGGGTAGGCATCGCCTTACTCGGGGCTGCTGGGGTTTACAGCATTTTCGCGCTGCAAGGGCGGCATGAGGTGTCTGTTCCGTTTTCCTGGCTCAGTGCTACGGTGGATGGCCTCGCAGCATTTTTAAGCTTGCAGGCGCTGGCGACCCTGGGCGTGATGCGCTGGTGCGCGCAGTTTTTTCTGATTCCGCTGCTTACGATGATCGAGGGTGTGGTCTTCCTGAAGCCGTTGCTCGATGTTCGTTCCTGGTTGGCATTCGTCCTACTCGGGGTGAGCAGTGCGTACCTGCTCTGGAGCCCTGTCATCGAAACAGACCGGGCACTTTTCTGAGCGCACCTGAGTCTTTGAAGTGTGAGAAGTGCCAGGCTTTTGTACACTCATGCCATGGCGGCTTCCATGTACATCGTCGTAAAAGGGGAGGACCCCGGCTTCGATATCTATGTGAACGGTCGAGCTTTGGCGCGGCAGGAAGCTGCGATCGAGCGGCTCGCGCATACCCTGGGGATTCGGCCACTGCTGGAATTTTTCTCTGCGGATGAAAACTCGATGGCGTTGTTGATTGAGGAGGGTGCGGGGAATCCCGATCTGCTTACACGTCTGCCTCCGCCGCAATGGTTTCGGCCCGAAGATGGACTGGCAACAGTGCGGGCCCTGATTGAGGCGTTGGAGCAGGAGCCACGGCGACTCGGTAATGAGAGCGCTGCGATCCTCAGCGAACTCTTGGAGTACGAAAGGGTGTTGGCGAAGACGGCGGATCGCAGTCTTCAATGGCATCTGGCGTTTAGCTGGCGTTGAGACGCACCGGAAGGGGTGACAGAGCCGGCCACGCCTCTTCGCCGTGCCTCAAGGTCAAGCCTAGCTGCGGGCCATTACGGGAGGTCTTTGCTGAGCTTGCTTGCCGCAATCCAGCACGACAGAACAGCAGTACGACAGCGCAGCATCGCGGCGGTTGCGGGAGGCTGGCCGACCTAGTTCGTCGCCGGTGTTCCGATTGTGGTGGTCGGCATAACGGGTGCCGTGGGGGCCGGTGTGCTGTTTGCGCCAAGACCCAACTTGATGAGGGCGCGAGCGTCTGGGACAAATTTGGTTTGCCAGCCGTTATCGCCCTGCAGCTTCTGCATGGCATCGACGCTGGCGAGGTCCCATGTACCTGTGGGCTCGCCGGCGAGGTAACCCTTTTGAATTAATGCCGTTTGGATGGCCGTAGCACGATCGGGGCTCATGCCGACAGGGGCGACGTGCTCCGTTGCGATGTGTTCGTTACGACGGCTTTCCGTATGACGCACCAGGGCGTGTGCGGAGCTGTGATGATGCGGGCGAACCATTGCTTGGCTTGTGCTGACAACAACGAGCAGCAGACCCGTCGCGGAAAGTGTAGAAACAAGACGCATAAGACACATAAGACAGACCCCATCAAGACAGAAAGCGGCGCGGCCGGAAGGTCGCGATGTGGTTGAGATTAACGCAAGGAATCGTATCGAACAAGTCACACAAAGGTGCAGGCTGCGATGCAAAAGGTTGAAAAAGCGATGCCGAAGGCAGATTGCCTTCGGCATCGCTTGTGGAAATCCTACTGGTTACTGTAACGTGCCACCGATGTAGCTGTCGCCCCCGGCTGCGCGTTGCGGGTCACGTACCACGAAAACGACATCATCTCCCGGCTTCAAGGCAGCAACCACATTACGATAATCACTCTCGTTTGTGATCGGTTTACGGTTGATCTCTACGATCACAACACCAGTAGGCAGTTCGATACTTTCAGCGAAGGAACCAGGACGAACAGCGGTCACTGTCACACCACCGCGAATGCCGAGCTTGGAAGCTGTTTCCGACTTTGTGGGCTGTTCGGTAATGCCAAGTTTAGCTTGACCGGCGTCGGGCTGGTCAGGGCCCGCGCTTTCGTCCTTGGCGGCCTGGTCGGTAAAGAGCTTGGAGCGATCGGCGATGCTGACGTTTGCGGTTTGTTGCTTTCCGCTACGCAGATAGCCGAGGTGCACCGTGGTGCCCGGTGCTTTTTGAGAGATGATGCCGATAAGCGTGTCACCGTCCTTCACCGGCTGGCCATCCACCGTGACGATGACGTCCTGGGGTTGTAAACCGGCCTTGGACGCAGGACCGTTCGGCACAATCGAGCTGATGATGACGCCCCCATTGGCAAAGCCGTACATCCGGCTTACCGCAGAAGACTGAGCCGCCTGGAACTGGATGCCAATGGAGCCGCGGGTTACGGCATGGTTCGGACCGATGAGCTGGTTATACGTGCTGATGAGGAGATTGGAAGGCAGAGCGAAACCGACACCCTCGGAACCTGCCGACTGTGTATAAATCGCCGTGCTCATGCCGATGACCTCACCGGCCATGTCCACCAGGGGGCCACCGGAGTTGCCGGGATTGATGGCAGCATCGGTTTGGATGAACTTCTGGAAGGAGGCCTGGTCTACGCCCCCTTCGGCACCCTGCTCGAGATTGGAGCGGTTGATTGCAGAAACAATGCCCGCGGAGACGGTTTCGGAGAGACCGAAGGGGCTGCCGATCGCCAATACCCAGTCTCCCACCTGCGCGCTGCCGGAGTTGCCGAGCTTGATTGTCGGCAGAGGTTGCGGGCTGTCGATCTTAATGACGGCGATATCGGTTGCCGGGTCGGCGCCGATCACGCGAGCGGGACGGCCCTGGTCCGTGCTCCGGTCGGAGTCGGTGGAAAGCTTGACGTAGATGTGATCGGCTTTGTCGATCACGTGATTATTGGTGATGATGTAGCCACGCGGATCGACGATGAAGCCGGAGCCCAGAGCGCGCCGTGTGCTCAAATCGGGTTGACCGCCGCCACCTCCACCGCCGCCGAAGAAGCGGTTGAGGAAGTCCTGCATATTGTTGCCGTCTTCGTCATTGCCGCCACCGCCACCGCCGTGCGGATTGTCAGGCTGGGCACCGTCAGGCAGGCCGCGACGACCGCGACGATTGGGCAATTGCTTTGGGGTGGATTCGGTATTGATATTGACGACCGCGGGACCAACCTGCTTCACGATGGACGAAAAGCCGTTGGACAACGTCACGGGGGACGGTACCACGAGCGCATGGGCATCACTGGAGTCGATGCGCTGGCCTTCCTTGCCGCTGACCTTGCCCGTTAAAAGAGAGCCGCCGAGAATGAGTGCGGAAAGAGCGCCAAGCGCAGTAAAAGTGGTCGTCGGGGTGAGGCGGCGGCGTAGCTGGTGCCGCAAACTGCCTTCGGAGTTTGGAACGGATGCCATGGATGCTTTTCCTTCGTGCACAACGTCGGGTGAAATAAAGAACTGCTGCTTGCCGGGAACAACCGCAGGAGAACAACTGCAGAACTGAGTGAATGTAAGCAGGACCTGGCGATCTAATGGCAGGGTTGGTCAGGTTGCCGGATACATCATCGGATACATAGACGCTTTTCTGAGGCAAAGGTCGCTGAAATTGAACATTACGCTTCTTCCGGTAGGATACTGCCGCGCATCTTTACGGTTGGCCCAAGTTCTGCGAGAAGAATGCCGCAAAGAATGAGACCGGCCCCGGTAAGCGCCTCAGGACGGAGGCGTTCCCCAAAGAAGAGCAGGGACGTAAGCGCGGCGAAGATGGGTTCCAGGGTGAAGATAAGCGCGGTATGCGCGGCGGGCAGATGCTGCTGTGCCCAGCTTTGGATCGTAAAGGCGGCCGCCGTGGCGAGGACCGCCGTAACGGCCAGCGCCAGCACCACGGTTCGGGTCCAATGGACGAAGGGATGGCGCTCCATCGGCAGCAGGATCAGCATGGTCAAGCCGCTAAAGACGATCTGCAGGGTGCCAAGGGCACGTGGCGGTATATCGGCCGCCGCCCGTGCGAGTGTCAGCAGGTGCAAAGCAAAGGCGAGCGCGGCCGCGAGGGTGAACCATTCGCCCCGGTGCATTCCGGAAAGGAGCGCCGAACCGGTGCCGGGGTTGGCTGTGAGCAGAACGATCCCAAAAAAGGCAAGAAGGGCACCCGCGTAAGCGAATGAGCCTGGTCGTGGTGTTACGGGGGAACGCACACCGGGCAAGGCGCTAAGCAGCGGCACCAAAACAACGACCAGGCCAGTGAGGAACGCTGATTTGGAAGGCGTGGTTTGCGTAAGACCCACAGTCTGGCACTCATACCCCAGTGCGAGCAGAACGCCGGCGACCGCGCTGAGTCCGAATTGGGCTTTGGTCAGGCGGCGGAGTGCTGTTGTATTGGCGGCCACAAGAAGCACGGAAGCAAGCAGCATGCGTAACAGATTGAAGAGCAGGGGCGAGGTGTCGCGCAGCGCCGCCTTGACCAGCGGAAACGTGGAGCCCCACACCAGCGCGACGACGATCAGCAGAACATGCGCAAGGAGGTGATGCCGCGGGCGGGCGAAGGGCCGCGTCACTCGACCTCGTTCATGGCGGGCCACCCAGCATCCGTGTCTTGTGGCTTGGCTGTGGCATCCGCCTGGAATCGGGTGACACCCCCGACAACCGTACGCAAGACGCGGGTTTCGAGCAGGGCGCGGGGCGACGCCTTCGTGATGTCGCGGTCCAGAACGACAAAATCCGCTAAAAAACCCTTTTCCAGCCGGCCTTTCGTTCGTTCACGGAACTCTGCATAGGCGGACGCCTGAGTATAGGCGTAGATCGCCTCGTCGAGGGTGAGCCGTTGTGTGGGTCCGAAAGTTTGTGTGCCCGCCTCGTTCTGCCGCGTCACGGCAGCGTACAGGCCGCGAAAG
>CAXTRN010000035.1:21145-23295 GCA_964246645.1 uncultured Acidobacteriaceae bacterium | reverse complement strand
GCCCACCTTGGACCGCAATTTCCTGCATGCGGCGGAACTCCAGTTCGCCCATCCGCGCGGTGGGCGGCCGATGCACTTCGAGGCTGCCTTGCCGCCGGAGCTGGTGGCGTTTCTCGCATTGGTTCGCGGAAAGGCACATCCGCCGGAACTGTCCGAGGGAAGAGGAAATCGCAGTACCATGGAAGCGAGATGAAACTGATGTTTGGACGCGCTCGCCGGGCCCCGTTTTTGCAAGTTCCACAGGTACTGTTCGCGCTTTGGGTGGGGTTTTGCGGCAGCGCCTGTGCCCCGGCGCAAACACCGTCGCCAGTGCCTCCAACGGCACCTGCCAGTGCAGCTCCGTCCGGTGGGTCCCCGGCGGCCACCCCGCCAACATCGCCGACCCCCGCTGCGCCCAATCCTGCTGCGCCGGCATCGTCGCAAAGCCCTCAGTTGCAGCCGCGCGATGGATCGACGCCCCCGGCGGCCGATACGACCACCATCACGGTGTTCTCGCGCGAGGTCAATCTTGTTTTTACCGTGACTGACGGAAAAGGGCATTTTGTCACCAATCTGCCGCAACAGCAGTTTGGGTTGCTCGACGATGGCCGCGCTCCTTCGCGTGTGGTGCGCTTTCAGCAGCAAAGCAATCTGCCGCTGCGGGTGGGCATCATGCTCGATACGTCCAATTCCATCCGTTCGCGGTTCGACTTCGAGCAGCAGGCCGCGGTCGACTTTTTGCTGCAAATCCTGCGGCCTGCGGACCGCGCCTTTGTTGAAGGCTTCGATGTACAAACCGACATCGCGCAGGACTACACTAATCGCATCGATCTGCTCGACACAGGCATTCACAAGCTGCGACCGGGTGGGGGCACATCGCTTTTCGACGGGTTATACAAGACCTGCCGCGATCAGATGCTGACTTTGCGTGACAAGCAGGCCGTGCGCCGCGCTCTGGTGCTGGTGTCCGATGGCGATGATGACTACAGCCGCGCCCAGGAGGCTGACGCCATCAAGATGTGTCAGCGCGCGGAAACCATTGTGTACGCGATCAGCACCAATGTCGGCCCGAGCAAGGACAAGGGCGACGACGTGCTGCAGCACATTGCCGACGCCACTGGCGGCCGCGCCTTTTTCCCGACAAAGATGGAAGACATGGCGATGGGTTTCAGCAACATCGAGCAGGAATTGCGCTCGCAGTACGCGCTGGAGTACGTGCCGGCGGATTTCAAGCAGGATGGGTCTTTCCGAACAATTTACCTGGTATCGCTCGATCAGCGATACCAGGTGCATGCGCGTAAAGGGTATTTCGCGCCCCGGGCTCCGCAATAGCGGCTCGCAAACAGGGCAGGGGGGCCTCGCTTTTCTGGAAAGAGCGCGAAACTCCTTTCCTCTGGTGTGGGTCTAACTTTGTATGTGGGCCAAGGGTTTATCGCGCAAAATCTTCACGATCGTCGTTGCCGTTGCTTTGCCGGGGGCGCTGGGCGCGCAGGCTCCGATAGAACGCGTGCCGCCGCCACCGCCCGCTGGTGCGTCCTTGCCGCCGGTTCCGGCGATGGGCCCGTATGCGGAGCCCCCCGGCGCCGCCGATGCGATTGCCGGGCTGACCTCCCAGCCGGCCACGCACACCGCCTTCACCTTTGATCGCGACACGCTGCAAAGCATGTTCGGCCCGCAGCCCTTTGCGCTGAACGCGGTGACGGTGACAAATTATCGCTACCGCGAGCCGGCCTTTTATGTGCCTGAAGCGCTTGCGGCGTTAACGCAGGCCTACAGCCTTGCGGGCTGGAAGCATCTGGTGGAAGCGCATGTGAGTCCCCGCGAGCAGGTTTCTCCGGTGAAGCCGATCACCGATCTTTGGCTTCACTTTCAGGGAACACAGATCGACGATGTCGCCGTGCTCATTCGTGCGCCGAAGCAAATGAACCTGATCGAGGTTTCGGGGATGCTGCGCCCTTTGGATCTGCTGCACCTCGGCGGGCATTTCGGGATTCCGAAGGTCGATCCCGATGCGGTGATGGTGCCTGCCCCGCCCGGGCGTTAGTTGCGGTCGCCTCCCCGTTGTTAGCAAAAATTGAGCGGACTCGAACCTCTCTGCGGACTTGATTCCTTGTACCAGATCGATTCCTTGTACCAGATCGATTCCTTGTACCAGATCGATTCCTCGTACC
>CAXTRN010000035.1:0-21045 GCA_964246645.1 uncultured Acidobacteriaceae bacterium | reverse complement strand
ACATCGGTTCCTCGTACCACATCGGTTCCTCGTACCACATCGGTTCCTCGTACCACATCGGTTCCTCGTACCAGACAAACACTCGTTCGCATATTCCTCAAAATTGTCATCCCGCAGCGCAGCGGAGGGATCTGCTGTCTGCTCGCGATGGTATACGCTCCCGAGATGCAGGGCCGAGAACATCGATACTTCGTCTACATTCTCGCCAGCCGTTCGCGAACTCTGTACATAGGCGTAACAAACGACCTCCGTTCGCGCCTTGCACAGCACCGAGAGCGCGTCCCGGGCTCGTTTACAGCTCGGTACAACATTGAACGGCTCGTGCATGTGGAACGCTTTCAATATATCCAGAATGCGATCGCGCGTGAAAAAGAGTTGAAAGACTGGAATCGTACGCGAAAGATCGCGTTGATCGAGAGCGGGAATCCGACCTGGGAGGATTTAGGGCGGGACTCGTAAGTCATTGGCTGCATACAAACAGCAGATCCCTTCGCTGCGCTACGGGATGACAATTTGCGAGACATCGTCGAAGTCTGTACCTACAAATAAGGTGCATGGCTCCTAGTCACTCACCCTCCATACCGCTCCACCTCACCCAGGAGTTGCAATTTTCGTTCCGGCGCCAGAAAGCTCGCTTCCACGGCATTTGCGGCCAGTTCACGCATTTCATCCAGGGAAAACGCGAACTCCCGGTGCACCAGATCGTATTCATCCAGCAAATTAGCACCAAAAAAGGGTGGGTCGTCGGAGTTCAACGTGACCATCAGGCCGTCTTCGAAGTAGTGCCGCACCGGGTGCGCGGCCAGCGCGAGGCAACAGCCGGTGCGCAGGTTGCTGGTGACATTTAGTTCCAGCGGGATTTGCCGATGGGAAAGCACCTCCATCAGTTCCGGATCCTGGGCCGCCGTCAGCGCATGGCCGATGCGCTCGGCGCCAATATTCAGCGCTGCCCAGATGCTTTGTGGACCGGTGGACTCGCCGGCGTGGCAGGTGAGGTGCAAGCCGGCCGCTTTGGCTTCGGCATACAGCTCGCGAAAGGCCGGGGCGGGGCCGCGTGCCTCGTCTCCACCGATGCCGATGCCGACCACGGAAGGGTACTCCGCCCGAAGCGCGGCGGCTTTGCGGAAGACGCGTTCCGCCTCGGCTACGCCAAAGTGCCGCACCGCATCGATGAGCCAAAGCAGACTCACCCCGAAATCACGTTCCCCACGCGTGCGGCCGCGCTCGGCAGCCTCCATCACGGCGTCCACATCCAGCCGCGCGAAGTGGTACAGGATGCCGATGGACAGGTACACCTCTGCATGCCGTACCCCCTGAGCGGCGAGTTCGCGAAGCATGTTGTAGGTGATCGTCTCGTAGTCCGCCGGCGTGTGCAGCCGCTCCGTGACCGCCTTGAAGCTCATCAGAAAACTGGGAAAATCATGGTATCGGTAGACGCCGCGGGCCTGCTCGAGGGTGAGTGGCACCGCATCGTGGCTTTGTGACAATGCAACCAGCGTTTCGGGTGTGATCGAGCCTTCGAGGTGCAGGTGCAGTTCAGCTTTTGGCAAAGCCCGCAGCCAGGCACGGGTTTCAGCCCGAAGGTCGTCAGAGCCGGGCTTAGGGGAGGTGCGACGCATCTTTCAAGGATAACTTGCAAGCATAGCTTGCAAACATAGCGGAGCCGGAACGGTGGACCGCGATGCACGCCTGTGTGCTTGCTGCTTACCACACAGATCACAGAATCAAAAGCGCTCGCACCGGCAAGCCGTCTCCGGAAAGAGCAAAGGCCCGGCATTTCGCCGGGCCTTTGTACATGCTACGAAATTTGCTGCCGATGCTAGCTCCAACTGCCTCGCCGACGGCCCCCATTGCCGTTGCCGAAGATTTGAAGCAGGGCGATGAAGATGTTTAACGCGTCTAAATAGATGCTTAGCGAAAGCTGCACGGGTGAAAGGCCCTGGCCGCCATCGCGCAAACGCATGAAGTCGACAAGGAGCAGAACGGAAAAAATGGCCAGCGTCGCCCAGGCGTACAGGCCGGGGCTGACGAAGTGAACGAAGCTGCTAATGAGTCCGATTACGATCAAGCCGATCAGCGCGCCAAAGGCGTAGTTGGCGACACGGCGATAGTCGAAGCGGGCAATCTGGGCGATCATGCCCATGGCGCCCATCCCGACTGCCGTGGTGAGTGCGGCGTGGAAGACCACCGTTTGCCCGCCCGGAAAGCGCATATAGGCGTGCAGCAAGGGGCCGATCTCCACACCCATCAGCGTGGCAAAGGCATAAAACAGCACAAGCGCGAGACTCGACGAGCGCCGGCTGGCGGCGTTGATCGCAAAGATCAGGCCCATGTTGATGATGAAGATGAAGAAGATGCCGCCGCCAATGAAGTCGGGTGCGATGCGCGCGCCGAAAGCGGTAAACAAAAAGCCAACCGTGGTGATCCACAGCACCTTGCTGAGAAGGCTGGCGGTGGAACGGCTATCCAGGACGCGCACCCCGCCCTGCGAAACGTCAATAGTTCTCATGAAAACGATCCTACCTTGGGTGCCCGCTCCGCTGTCGACGATGTCGAGGCTGTCAAGCCGGAATCAGCACCTGAGCATTAGACGCTCAAATCGGCTTACGGTCGCTTGGGAAGATCGCGCCTTGAACTGTTTCCGGGCAGAGGAAAGTTCTTTCACGATCCGCTAAGCAACGCGGCTACCCCAACGAATAGCCACCGGCGCCCCTTCCGAAAACAGGACGTGGTCCGGTGCCCGTTCGGCGAGTGGAGCGAACTCCCGGCCATACAACGAGCCGAAATCACAGGCAATGCGGTACTGCTCCACGGGGTACACCTCCCAGCGTGCATGCTCGACGGCATATTCGGTGGTACCGCCGCCGCGGGTGGGCGCGTAGCCCCAGTAGTGTTCTGTGATGAACTCGTCCATGGAACCGGGCACCATCGGCTGGAGGCAGTTGGCCGCGCGCACACCGATGCGCTGCCAGCGCCCCCGGTGCTTCCACTCGTAATCGATCTCCATCTGAGGTCGTGCGGATGGTGACACGGCCGCTGTTTCGGTCCAGCGGTGGTCCATGGCAGCCATGGAGTACGCCTCGCCATACAGCGCCCGAGCCACGGCCACAATGGCCGGTTTGGCAACGATTTCGCTCAAAAACACAACGCCCCGCCGGGCGGAGCCGTCCGGCATCACGCGTCGCACATAGTAACGGAGATTCACCTCTTCAAAGGAGGTGTGCCCCGGCACCGGGACGCCCAGAATGCGCACGCGGTCGAACAGAAAACCGATAAGCGAAACGAAACAGCGGCCATGGAACAGGTCCAGTTCCAGCCCCGGCGGAATGCGCGGCGCTAAGAGTTGCGGATCTATCTCGTACTGCGCCATGACCAACCTGCGCCAGTCGGCGGTAAGAAACTTGAAGGACATGCTCCCTTTGGATGCGTAGCTTAAAAGAAAAGAGCTGCCAAAAGGGAAAAGGGTTGCCAGATGGCATAACTTGTAAGACAATTGGCGTATGGGCGCTTTGACGGTGATGGATGTGTTGGGCGGGTCAGGCACGCTGCAACGCGAGGTCGATGCAGATACGGATCTGCGCATCCTAACGCGTGAAGGGCTGCCGGTAGGGACGCTGCCGGTTTTGGCAGACGGGTTGGCCGTGGAACGGCGGAAGCTGGCCAAGGTCGTGGGCATCTCGGACCGCACACTGAGCCGGCGCCTGGCGGGAAACCAGCGGCTTTCGCCGGAAGAAAGCGATCGCACGGTGCGTGTCGCGCGCGTGGTGGCCTATGCCACGGACGTGCTTGGCACGACGCACAAGGTGGCTGTCTGGATGCAGTCGCCGAATCGGGCTTTGGATGGTCATCTGCCCATCGATCTGCTTGATACCGATACGGGGGTGCGTTCGGTGGAAGCGGTGCTCGGACGCATCGATCAGGGCGTTTATAGCTGATGCAGGTGTGGCGCATATGCCGGGCGCGCCATGCCGCCACGGCCTTTTCAGGCGAAGGCGCGCGTCGGGTCTCCGGCAGGTGGAATCCTGTGAATCTGCCGATGGTGTACACGTCCCTGTCCCTGTCCCTGGCGGCGTTGGAAACCTTTGTGCATCTCGATCCTTCGGTCGCGCCGGATGATTTGGTATCGATCGGGGCCCCATTGCCGGGCGCTACCGCAGATTGCGAGCGGCTCTCGGTAGAAACGCTGCCGAAGGATTGGCGTCGCCTGAACCAGGCGTCGTTACAGCAGACCGGCGCGGACTGGGTGCGATCCGGGCGCTCACTGGCGTTGATGGTGCCTTCGGCCGTAGTGGAAGGCGAGTGGAATGTCTTGTTGAATCCGGCTCATCCGCAAATGGCGAAGGTGCTGGTTGGCGAACCCCGGCCGTTTCTCTTCGACGCGCGGATGTTCCGGTAAAACCTCAGTACGCTGGTTCCGGTAAAACTCGCTACGCTAGCTCCGGTAAAACTCGCTGCGTTTGCGGCTGTACCCGAAGTACACGCACAAGCCGACGACCAGCCAGACGAAGAACCGCAGCCAGGTAATCATCGGCAGGCCGGACATCAGCAAAACGCAGAAGAGCACGCTCAAGCAGGGGAAAAGTGGGCCACCGGGGACGCGGAAGCCGCGGCGGCGTTCCGGCTGTTTGTGCCGCAGCACCAGCACACCGATCGACACCAGCACAAAGGCAAACAGGGTGCCGATGTTGGATAAATCCGCCAACGTCCCTACATCGAACAGCCCTGCCGGAATGGCGACGAGCACACCGGCAAACCAGGTAGCAAAGGCCGGCGTGCGAAAGCGGGGGTGCAACTTGGAAAAGGCATCCGGCAGCAAACGGTCGCGGCTCATGGCGAACCACACGCGGGCTTGCCCGAGCTGGAAGACCAGAATCGACGAGATCATGCCGATAAGGGCACCCAGCAGCACCACCAGCCGCGTCCAGCGTAGCAACGACGAGCCATTGGCAAGCGACAAGCGTTTCAGTGAGTTCACCACCGGCGCCGCGTCGCCGATCACCGTGCGCCAGGGCACGATTCCGGTGAGCACCAGGGCCACGCTGATGTAGAGGATCGTGCAGACGACCAGCGTGGCAATAATACCGATCGGCACATCGCGCTGCGGGTTTTCGCATTCTTCACTGGCGGTCGATACCGAGTCGAAACCGATATAGGTGAAGAAGATAATGGAGCCGCCGGCCAGCACACCGGACCAGCCATTCGGGGAAAACGGATGGTAGTTGGTGGGGTGAACGAAGCGCAAACCGACGAAAACGAAGACGAGAATGGCGACTAGCTTGATGAGCACCATGATGTTGTTGGTGCGGGCGGATTCGCGAATGCCGCGAACCAGCACCATCGTGAGCAGGATGACGACAAGAAATGCCGGAATGTTGAAGCCGAAGTGCCAGCCGGGGGCATAGATATCATGGCCACCGAGATCCTGCAGGCCTTGCGGCAGAAAAGCCGGCGAAAGCCATTTGGGGTTCAGGCGCAGCCCGAGCCAGTCGAGCAGATCCACCAGATGCGCGGCAAATCCGACGCTGACGCTCATGTTGGAGAAGGCATATTCCAGGATCAGATCCCAGCCGATGATCCACGCCACGAGCTCGCCCAGCGTGGCATAGGTGTAGGTGTACGCGGAGCCGGCGATGGGGATCATGCTGGCGAGCTCGGCATAACAAAGGCCCGTGCAGCAGCAAACCACGGCAACCAGCATCATCGAAAGCGCCAAAGCCGGGCCGGCGCCGGGCCTT
Organism: uncultured Acidobacteriaceae bacterium; assembly: GCA_964246645.1. Taxonomy (GTDB): domain Bacteria; phylum Acidobacteriota; class Terriglobia; order Terriglobales; family Acidobacteriaceae; genus Granulicella. Next base: position 15,310 of record CAXTRN010000035.1, on the reverse strand, counting down.
CCGGCCACGTGCCCCGCGGCATGGTGCAAGAGGCCCCAGGCCAGGTCCACAACCGGTGACTCCGTCCAGCTGGCCGACTTGGTCGGATTGCCGCCGATCGCCGTACCGATGACGGTAAAAATGCCCGCCCCGATCACCGCACCAATGCCCAGCGCCGTCAACGACACCGGTCCCAGGGTTTTGCGAAGCGCGTGCTCGGGGCGCTCGCTTTCGTGGATCAGTTTGTCGATGGACTTGGTGGCAAAAATTTGATCGAACAGCGGTGCAGACCTCTTCGACGGGGCTTCTGATGCGGGGTTATGCCGATTGTACGGTGGGTGACCCACCCCAGGGATACTTTCCGGTTGCGTCCGGCAAAGGAAGGGACGAAGCCCTTGGCCCGGAGCTGCCCCACGACATGCCCCGTGGTGCCCCAGCCGTCATCGGCTACGGAGCAAACGGCGGCCAAGGCGAGACCTCTTGTGCAAAACGAGCAGCGTCGATGCATCCACACGGGGTGTCGATGGGCGGTCGCGGAGGCCTCAAGCGTTTGCCATCAATCGTCCTTGGCACCCAAGCCTTTGAAGGCAAGGGCGAGGAGTCTTCGGACGCGTGCTTCTCCGTTGTGGGTGGGCGGTACCCGCCACAGGAGACCCACCAAGACTAGGAAGTCTTCAGCATCGGTTCCAGCATCGGTTCCCGGATCGATAACACCCGCCGTTTCGCAGGCATCCATGAGCTGACGTACCGCGCCGAGCATGGGCGCATACGCTCCCTGCATGTCTTGTTCTGAGGTGGCGGCATGAACGATGTCGGCTACCCCGTATTTCATACTTCCGAACTTCGCTAAACGGTCGCACCAGCTACGGAATGCCTGCAGCGGCGGATGTTTCTGGAGCAGCGTCGGTGCGAGAGCGACCAGCGTGTCAATCTCCTTGCGATACACGCCAAGCACCAGGGACTCGCGGCTCGGAAAATGCCGATAAAGCGTACCGGCGCCTACGCCCGCCGCTTTTGCGATTGCGTTGAGAGAAGCAGCGGGATCGGCTAGAAGCGCATCACGCGCTACGTCCAGAATCCGATCCTTGTTGGCCTGCGCATCCGCACGCAGAAACTCACCTGAAGGCATATCTCCTTGACTAAGCGGAGAGTTCTCCGCTACGCTCGTTCCTAACCGGAGAGCTATCCCCTTATAGCCCGGTTCGGAGGTTCTATGCAATACCGAAAGCTCGGTCTCACAGGCCTCGACATCTCTCCCGTTTGCCTTGGCTGCATGGGATACGGTGAGCCTTCGCGCGCTTACCCCAGTTGGTCGCTTGCTGAAGAGGATAGTCGTGCCCTGATCCGCCATGCCCTGGAGGCAGGAATCAATTTTTTCGACACCGCCAACATGTATTCGAACGGGAGCAGTGAAGAGATTGTTGGACGGGCGCTGAAGGATTTTACGAATCGCGACAGTGTGGTCCTCGCGACAAAAGTATCGGCGGCCACGCACGATGGACCCAATGCCATTGGATTGTCGCGCAAGGCCATCATGACCGAGATCGACCACAGCCTGAAACGACTTGGCACCGATTACGTGGACCTGTATCAGATCCACCGTCGCGACCAGCTCACGCCTTGGGAGGAGACGCTGGAGGCGCTTCACGATCTGGTGAAAATGGGCAAAGTGCGCTATCTCGGTGCATCCTCCATGAAGGCATGGGAGTTCAGCAAGGCGCTGCACCTGCAAAAGGCAAATGGCTGGTTTCGGTTCGTGTCCTTGCAGGACACCTACAATCTTGTGACTCGCGAGGAAGAGCGAGAGATGCTGCCGCTTTGCGCCGACGCAGGCGTTCAAGCGCTTGTCTACAGCCCGCTTGCGCGTGGCGTTCTGGCCCGGCCGTGGGGAACGACAACGGAGCGGGCCGAGACGGAGGCAGCTGCTGGCTACAGGAACGACACGAACGCCGAAAGTGATCGAAAGATCGTCGAGGCCGTGGGTGCGGTCGCGAAGGAACGTGGTGTGAGCCAGGCAAGCATTGCTCTGGCCTGGTTGCATAGCAAAAAGGTCGTTGCCGCCCCGATTGTGGGTGCTCTCAAAGCGAAGCACATCGACGACGCGATCACGGCACTCTCGGTCACGTTGACGGAAGAAGAGGTCGCGAAACTGGAGTTGCCCTATACGCCGCGCGTGGACTATCAGGGTGTTTCTGACCCGGCAATGCTGGCGCGTGCCATCGAGAGCACGACCGGGTTCAAAGTGTCCGCATAGGAAAACGGAGGAACCGCGCCCGGTTCCTCTCCCTACCCGGTTCCCCAGCTTCCAGAGTGGAAAGGCAAATTCACTCGGCCCGAAGCGCCTCCATCGGCTCTACGCGACTGGCTCGCGCGGCCGGTACCCATCCCGCGAGGAGCGACACGGCAAAAAGCACTGCGGCTGTGATGGCGAGGCTTGCCGGATCGTATCCATGCAGGCCGAAGAGCATGCCCCCCTGGGAGTTCTCCTCGGTGTTGAAAAGTATGTTGTGCATCAGGTGCATGGCGGTCAACACGGCCACGGCGCCTGCCACAGTCCCAAGCAACGTAAGGGCTGTCACCTCACGCAGCACGGCCGCCCGCACCTGCAGGCGGCGTGCACCCAGCGCCAGCCGAATGCCGATCTCGTTCGTCCGTTGCACCACCGTGTAGGCCATGAGGCCATAGATGCCCACCGAGGCCAGCACCAGGGCCAGCACGCCGAAGCCTGCGGTAAGCGTGGCAATCAGCCGTTCTTGCCGAAGCGAATCGGCGATCTGCTCATCCAGCGTACGCACGTTCATGAGGGGAAGGTCGGGATCAATGCCGGCGACGGCCCGTCGAATCGTCGGTACCGTTTCCGCGATGGGTCGCGAGGTCCGCACGACAAAGGTCGCGCCGCTCACTTCCTTATTTTGTACGATGGGACTGAAGTACAGCGGCTGCTTTGTCTCCCTTAAATCACTGTACTGAGTGTCGGCGCAGATGCCGACCACGGTGTACCAGACAGGGGCTTCCTTTGCCTCCGGATCGTAGCCCTGCCTGAAGCGCCGGCCAAGCGGATCCATGTTGGGGAAGAACTCTTTTGCCGCACTTTGATTGATCACGGCGACGTGTGTCGAGGTCGCGGTGTCCGCCTCTGCGAGGTTTCTCCCACGAAGGATTGGGATTCCCAGGACTCTGGTGTAGCTGGGGCTCACCAAACTGTAGGACGATACGGTAAAACCACTGTCCTTCTTAGGCTTCGGCGCGCCTTCCACCTGAAAACCGCTGTTCCAACGACTGCCGTCCAGCAATGCCGGCTCTGCCATACCTACCTGTCCCATGCCGGGCAGAGCACCTACCCTTTGCTGAACACGTTGCAGAAGATCGCCGGCGGCAGGGCCCGGATAATGCTCGCTGGGAGCGTCGATATCGAACTCCAGCAGGTTGGCCGTATTGAATCCTGGGTTCACGTGATTCAGGTTCCAAAGCGTTCGCACAAACAGCGCCGCGCCGACCACCAGCAGCATGGAAAGGGCAATCTGAAAGGTGATAAGCAGCTTGCCGGTCCAGGCATGGCGCCGGCGTGTGGCGGTGCGGCTGTTGTTCTTGAGGCTGGCGTTCCCATCGCTGCGCGTGGCCCGCCAGGCGGGCAGGATGCCGAAGAGCAGACCGGTCGCAATCGTTACCGCCGCTGTCACCGCGAAAACGGTCCAGTCGAAGTGAATGTCGATCGGTTGCGAAAGGTACTGCCGGCCAACGTACAACTTGACCAGGAGGTTGCGCCCAAGATAGCCGAGCAGAAGGCCGATCGCGCCGCCCGTTGCAGAAAGCAACAGGCTTTCGGTGATGATCTGGCGCAGAATGCGCGCGCGACCGGCTCCGAGCGCGAGCCGAACGCTCATTTCCCGCATGCGCGCAGACGTTCGCGCGAGCATCAGATTGGCGATATTGGCGCAGGCCAGCAACAACACGAGACCGGTCAGCGTAAGCAGGATCTGCAGTGGCGTGCGTTCGGCATCAAAAAAGCGAAGCCCTCGACTGCCGTCGTCGATCTGGATATGCGGGATGTGCTCGCCAGCTTTTACAATTCCCGAGGACCGTACCGCACGTTCAAGCAAAAGGCTGAGTTCCGTAGCGGCTTGGGGATCGGGAACGCCGGGCCGGGCGCGCACAATCATGTTTACCCACCATGTTTGCGGGCTGTCGATGAAATTTTCGTCTTGGCGAAACGAAGCACGCAGCCGAGTGATGAGACTGATGGGAAGGAAAAGATCGGGCGAAACGGTAGTGGATGCGGCTCCCGTAAAAGCCGGCGGATTCACGCCCACGATCGTGACGATGTTTCCGTTCACCCGTATGGACTTGCCGATCACATCGTTTCGGCCGCCCAACACGGTCTTCCAGTAGCGATCGCTGAGGACGGCGACAAAGCCGGTTCCAGCCGCACCCTCGTCGCTTGGGAGGATGGCGCGCCCAAGTTGCGGCTTTACCTGCAGCACTTGGTAAAGGTTCCCACTGACGACTTGCGCCGTCTGCGGTCTGGCGTTGCCCTCGAAGGTCACGCTTACCTGGCCCAGGTCTTTGAAACCGGCGACGCCCACGACACTGTGGCTTTCTGCCTGAAGCTGCTTAAAGGTTGGGTAAGGAACGCTGTCGCCCCAGGACTGACCATGCTGGGTCGACGAACTGCCCCAACTGGAGTGCATCACGGTGGGCGAAGGCCCTGCCACGCTGAGCAGGCGCAATTCTTTCGCGTGCGGCACACCGAGGCGCAGGTAAAGAAGCTGATGGGTTACCGAGAAGATGTTTGTGTTCGCGCCGATCGCGAGCGCCAGCGAGGCAACGGCCACCAAAGTAAATGACGGGCTGCGCCGCAGGGTGCGGGCCGCATAGCGGAGGTCGGCGACGGTCTCGTCGAACCAGCGCATACGGTGTGCCCGCCGCATGCCGTCCTTGTGGCTTTCCCACCCACCGAACTCGACACGGGCACGGCGACGCGCCTCCGCTGCCGGCATGCCGGTACGCTCGAACGCGGCGGCGCGTGCGGTGAGATGGAATTGCAATTCTTCGTCAAGTTCGGCTTCAAAGCGTTGCCGGCGGAAGAGCGCCCGAAGGGTAAGTGCGAGATTCATGCGCGTTCCTCCCCGGTGCCGAGCAGGCCAGCTGGAGCCTCGGTCACCCGGAGGACAGCGCTGATCACCCGCGCCATGCGGCTCCACCTGGCGGTCTCCTCGGCAAGCTGATAGCGGCCGGGCTCGGTGAGTGCATAGAACTTGGCTCGCCGATTGTTGTCGCTCGGTGCCCACTCCGTCCGGAGCGCGCCTGCGGCCTCCAGGCGATGCAGTGCCGGGTACAACGAACCTTGCTGGATCAGCAGCTGTTCGCCACTGATTTGGCCAATGCGCATCAGAACGCCATAGCCATGCATCGGTCCCAGGGACACCGCCTTCAAAATCAACAAATCCAGGGTTCCCTGCAGTAAATCCACCTGTTTGGGCATTCGTTCGTCTCCTAAGACGCCTAGGAGAGAGCATGCGGTCTACTCTCCTAGGCTGTCAAGGGAAAAAGAATTGCTCCTTCCAGGTCGCAAGCAAATCATTCGTAAACAGGTCAATGATGCTTCGTGGCGCGTTTTGGTTTAAATAAGAGCTTCAGGAGCGCCCGTCGCAGCGGAGCCCAACTGTCGAACTCTGCGGCAACACAGGCCAGGATAGAAGCAGAGTCGCTGGATAGTATTGCTTCCGCCAACGGCGTAGTCAGGACTTCCATTGTCGGCAGACGGCTTACGGCTGAGCGTCACCTTCTTGCGTGAACCACCCAGCATCAGTTAGGCCGTTCGGGAGCGCACGGAGCTTTTCGGTCAGCACCGACTCGACTAACTCAATTTTGTCCATGCCTATTTGCTCTGCCCATTGGCGGCGAAGTTCGTTGAAGATACTTTCTCCCGTCCGTAAGACTTCGAAACCGAGCGGTGTGAGCTGCAGGCGCTTTCGCCTGGCATCCTGTGCATCCAGACCTCTGCCCACGTACCCTCGCTCTTCCAGCAATGTGATGGTCTTCGCGGCGGCTTGTTTCGAGATGGAAAGGCGACGGCCCAGCTCCGAAGCGTTCTCGGCTCCCCCTGCAATCGCCCGCATCGCGAAATCATGGGCAGGTCGGAAGTCCTCGAAGCCGTGAACGGCAAGTTGCTCAGTGGCCGCCTGCGCGAGTGAGCGAAAACCTCCGAGCAAGAGAAGCGCAAGGTTCGCACCAGATCGGTTCATAGCCCTCATCGTAGAGGCGTGCTCCGGTCAAGACAATTACATTGTCGATTTTACTTGCGTCCGACATCCTGGTTGTCTATTCTGAGAGTAAGACAACCAGGTTGTCCGAGGGGAGATTTATGCACGCAGCTCAAACAGCCGCTACACTGCCCGGCGTTCGGCACCACCATGTAGAACTCAACGGAACAACTCTTCATTACGTTTCCGCAGGAACGAGCGGATCGCCGATCCTGCTGGTTCACGGATTTCCTGAGACCTGGTGGGCTTTTCACAAGCTGATTCCACTCCTGGCGACCGAGCATCGCGTGTTTGCTGTAGACCTGCGAGGATTTGGGGATTCCGCCAATGGGCAGGGCGCCTATGACAGCAGAACCTGTGCCGAAGACTTGCACCAGCTGATCGCTCACCTGGACGCTGGCCCCGTTCATCTCACCGGTCAGGACATCAGCGGGGCTACAGTCTTCCGGCTCGCGGCGACCCATCCAGGCGATGTCCTTAGCTTGACCGCGATTGAGATGGGCTTGCCGGGCTTCGGCCTCGAAGGCTTTGCCGACGTCACGCATGGAGGGGCCTGGTACATCGGCTTTTTGGCTGCCGCTGGCGTACCGGAGATGTTGCTTGCCGGTCGGGAACGCGAGTTCCTGGGAAAGGTTGCGTATCCGGCGATGTGTGCCGTACCCGGTGCCGTCAGCTCTGCCGATCTGGATGAGTTCACCCGTACCTACTCGCGGCTTGATGGGTGGCGCGGTGCAGCTGGTCTGTATCAATCCATGCTGAAGGAAGGTCCCGAAATCCAGACGCTCGCGCAATCGCACAAGGTCAACGTGCCGGTGCTGGCCATCGGCGCTGGCGGTGGACCCTTCACCGCGAATACCATGACAGCCGTCGCATCAGCAGTCCATTCGGTTCTGCTTGAGGGAGTTGGGCACTACGCCGCCATGGAAGCACCCGAGCCTGTCGCGCGAGCGATGCAAGACTTTATCAAGACTGTTGACCGGCGGTAGCAGCACCGGCGCTTGAACCCTCGCAAGGATAAAGGGCTTCCGGCGTTCAGGAACTTAGGCATCGCGAAGTCGCATGGTGTGTACTGACGCGAATGGTCAGGCAGCGGCGCCGGACTTTGGACGGTACCGGTGGCTATGGGGTTTAGCGTTTCGACGAGCCGCGCGAGGCCTTTTCGGCTTGCGCTTGTGCTCGCCGCGTGCCCAGGTGCGGGCGGTTTTGGGGGTGGCTTTTTGCGGGCGGCACGCTTCAGTTTTAGCGTTCCGTGATCTTGGTGGTGTTTGCCATCAATTTACGAGAACGGCGTTTCCGTGACTTATTTGCGGTCATCTTCGAGCAGTATCCACATGGTTCTGGAAGCGAACGCTGCATGCTGCTCGATCACCTCTGAGCTCGTGCTGGAAAGGCCGTGTAAAGCCTCCTCAAATATTCTGGCGCGGAGCAGCCCCTCATAGGACGTCGCATCCCTCACCGCGTCTCGTCTGGTCCAGTTTCTCTTTCGGAAGACGCTTCTCAGATAGGCGATCAGAATGCCTGTCCTGCCTCGTGCGACGGTTTTTTGATACTGCCGGCCTAGCTCCGGGAAGCGGTCGGTGTCGCGTGTGACTGCACGATAGAGCGCCAACTCATCGTCTGAAAGTAAGTGTCCGAGATACTCCTTGCCTGCCTCGAACAATCCCTGTTGTGTTGCCTTGGAGAACCACGCGAACCGTTGTCCAAGGCTGTCCTCCGATGGAGTTTCACCTGCGAACAGATTGTCAGTACAGGCGCCAACCATTACCTTGCTAAAGAGTTCATCCTTGTTCGAAAAGTGGCTGTAGATCGTCTTCACGGAGACACCGGCGGATTTTGCGATCACATCCATGGACGCGCCGGCAAAGCCATCGCGGAGAAAAGTCTCCCGAGCCGCCAAGATGATGGCTCGGTCCTTTTCAGCGATCAGCTCCGCCTTGGTTGTGTTCTGAGCCACGGGATCTGCTACGGTTTTCGCCACTCCTCAAGAGTAAATAGCTTTTCCTGAATCTACAACGGTCGTTTCCCCATCTGAAGCTGTAAGGGAAACGGTCGTTGTAGAACGATATTTTCCTGTCGGGCCCCAGGGGGCTGGTAGAGGAGATGCAATGAAGATTGGAATCATAGGCGCGGGCAATATCGGATCAACCCTTGCGCGGCACTTTCGGCGGTTGAATCACACGGTGTTCATCGCAAACTCGCGCGGACCTGAAACACTTTCGCAAGTCGCCCGCGAGACAGGCGCTATTCCCGTGCCTGCTTCGGAAGCAGCCAATGGTGTTGATTTGCTTGTACTCACCATTCCCATGAAGGGCGTCCCCTCGCTGCCGGATGATTTGCTCGCCCGCCTGCCAGCCACCGCGCCGATCATCGACACGGGAAACTACTATCCGCCGCGCGATGGTCACATTCGTGAGATTGACGCCGGGCTGGCAGAGTCCGAGTGGACCTCCCAGATCCTGGGACGCCCGGTAATCAAGACGTTCAATAACATCACCTGGGGTAGCCTGCAGGATCGGGGTCTTCCTAAAGGTGCGAACAATCGGATTGCGCTCCCGGTAGCGGGAGATGACGCTCAGTCGAAGCGGCTGGTGATGGATCTTGTGGAGACGCTCGGCTTCGATGCGTTCGATGCGGGCTCCTTGTCGGAATCCTGGCGCTACCAACCGGGAACCCCGGCCTACTGCCCAGATCCAACACTCGGGCAACTGCCGTCGCTTTTGGGGCGAGCCGATCGGGAGAAAGCGCCGAAAAGTCGGGACAGCACGACAAAGATGCTCGGCAAGGTCGTTCTTGAGTTCCCGCAACCGGAGCTGGTGCGCGTTGCCCGGCTTTCTGCAGGCCTGGACACCTTGAAACCGAGAAGTTGGCTGGCGCTTGTCCGCCTGCTCCTTGCAGTCCTGGGCTCCCGGCTTAGCGGTTCCTCGCGGAGCTGAGTTTGGCTGCGGAGCTGAGTTTGGCTCAGGTGGAACCCAAGTGTCTCAGCACGGACCCGGCTCTCACGTCCTGCGCCTTCGAGCAGACGCTGGGTGACGTCGAATCGTGATGTGTGTACTGACGCGAGTGGGCGGGAAGCGTTGCCATCGTGGCCTGGCCGGATGCTATGAGCGGTGCCTGGGCAAAAACGAAAAGGGCGGAGCCGAAGCTCCGCCCTTCTGCTGGTGGATATGGGGGTTTAGCGTTTGGACGAACCGCGCGAGGCCTTTTTCGGCTTGCGCTTGTGCTCGCCGCGTGCCCAGGTGCGGGCGGTTTTGGGGGTGGCTTTTTTGCGGGCGGCACGCTTCAGTTTTTTGCGTTCCGTGCGGTCGGTGATTTTGGTGGTATTGGCCATAGGTCTTCTTTCTGAAGCTTGATGTGTGGCGAGCCCACCTTCGCGGCGTTGAAGCTGTCGAGAAGATGAGCGCCCGGGGTACCTGGTGTTCTTGATGCAATGGTGCTGAATCTTTTGGCGGCGCGCTGGGACGAACCACAGCCGTTTTGACTAAATCGTTAAGCTCTAGCCGTTCGAGCTTTCGCCGTTAAGCTTCGCCGTTCGAGCTATACCCGTTCGAGCTGGGCGAACTTTTCTACCAGCTTTTTTACGCCGTGCCCTGTAAAGGATACCGTAATTTTGGCGTCCTCGCCGTCACCTTCGCGCCCCACGATCATGCCTTCGCCGTATTTAGGGTGCCGGACGCGGGTATTTTTACCCAGGCCCGTGCGCCCAGTGGGGGCTGGGATGTCCATCTTCGGGCGGCCCGGGTAGCGCTTGTCGCCCAGGGCGTACCCATTGCCGCCACCGGCTGGCCCTTTGCCGCCTTTGCCGAAAAAGGCAGCTGTGTTGTCGAGCGGGCCGGAGCCGGCGCCGGCGCGGGGTGCGGCCGCTCCGAAGCGCTGCGAGGCATATTGGCGGGCAGCGCTCGGTTTGCCGGACTCCTGAGATTCGTCCTCATAGCTGTAGTGCTGTTCGCCGCTGTCGTTGTCGCCCTGGGAAAACCGCCGCCGGCCGGGAAAGGGTGTGCCGCGCTGCGGGTAGGGCGTTGCGTAGGCGTTGTTGTAGCTCAGCGCGCCGCCGTCACCCTGACCGAAGCCGGGTGAGCCGAGGTCTTCGCACAGCCGCGAGGGCACCTCTTCGAGAAATCGCGAAGCCACCGTGGTTTCCGGCATGTCATTGCCGTAGCGGCGGCGATAGCGTGCCCGGGTCATCAGCAACGTGTCCATGGCGCGCGTCATGCCGACGTAGCAAAGCCGGCGTTCTTCTTCCATCTGCGTGGGGTCGGTGATGGAGCGCGAGTGTGGAAACAAGCCCTCTTCCAGGCCGGCGAGAAACACCAGCGGGAACTCGAGGCCTTTGGCGGCGTGCAGCGTCATCAGGGTCACGCGCGCTTCGGAAGAATACTGATCGGCGTCGGAAACCAGCGCCGCATGGTCGAGAAACTCGGCCAGGGTTTCGCCGCGACTGGTGGCATCCTGCGCGGCATTGGCGAGTTCCTTTAAATTTTCTATGCGGCTGAAGGCCTCGGGCGTGCCTTCTTCTTCGAGCGCGCGCAGGTAGCCGGAGCGCTCGTTCAGAAATTTGATCAACTCCGGCAAAGTCGCCGGATCGCCAGGTTTGCGGAAAGCGCGGTTGTCGGCTTCGTTGGCGGTTTCGTGGTCGCCCTCCTGCGCCGCCACGATGCGGTCGAGCCGCGCCTGGTTTTGCTCGCGTATCCGGTCCGACGCGCTCTGCTTCAGCGGAACCGGAGCAAAAGGGTTGAAGCTGCGGACGTCGTGGCTCACCGCGTCCGCACCCGGCTCGGCATCCTGAACGGAGGGCAGGATCGTTGCGTTTTCAGCGGCGAGGGTCGATATTTCTTCACTGGGTCCGAAGTCGAAACCGAAGTTGAAGCTGGTGTCGAAAGCGGTATTTGCGTCATTGGCGGTAACGGTGGGCGGCGGGGTGGGGTCGTTGGCCCCGAAATCGAAGCCGAAATCGAAACTGTCGTCGCCGGAGGCGGTTTCGGCCTGCCCAAATCCAGGGGTCTCTCCACTGCGGCCTTCGGCCTCCGGTCGAGATGACACGGTTGGGGAGAAAGACACAACAGATTTGGAATCCGCTGCTTCCGACTCGGGAAGGGCAGAGATTACGTCGGCTGCAAGTTTTTCTGCGAAATCGGGCCCCAACATGGCGCGGGCGTCCTCGATGAGCTTCCGAAAGCCGGCGAGCGCGGTGAGGGCGCGTGCAGGCAGCAGCTTTTCGGCGATGGCGCGCTCGATGGCGTTCCATGTGCTCATCCCCGTGCCGAGCGCCATCCGTTCCAGCGTTTCCATGGTGGTTTTGCCGATGCCGCGCGGCGGCGAGTTCACCACCCGGCCCAGCGCCACGGAATCATCCGGATTTTGCACCAGCTTCAGGTAGCTGAGCAGGTCCTTGACCTCGGCGCGGTCGTAAAAGCTGAAGCCGCCCACCATGTGGTACTGAATGCCGTAACGGCGTAGAGCTTCCTCCACCAGGCGGGACTGCGAGTTGGTGCGGTACAGCACCGCGCAGCGCGGCAGATCTTCGGTTTCCCCGGCGGTTTTCAGGTACTTGTTGACTTTGTCGGCGATAAAGATGGCTTCACCTTCACCGTCGGGCGCTTCATACAGGCCGATCAGCGAGCCGCCCTCGCGCGAAGTCCACAGATTCTTGCCCTTGCGTTGCGTATTTTGCGCCACCACGGCGCTTGCGCCTTCGAGGATGACCTGCGTCGAACGATAGTTCTGTTCCAGCCGAATGGTTTGCGCGGTTGGAAAATCCTTTTCAAATTCAAGGATGTTGCGGATGTCGGCACCGCGCCATGAATAAATCGACTGATCCTCATCGCCCACCACGCACACATTGCCGTGCGAGCCGAGCAGCTTCATCAGCTCGTACTGCGGCCGGTTGGTGTCCTGGTACTCGTCGATAAGCAGGTAACGGTACTTGCGGTTATAGCGTTCGCGCACCTCGGCGGAGCTCTTCAGCAGGCGCACGGCTTCCAGCAGCAGGTCGTCGAAATCCAGCGCGTTCGCTTTGAAAAGCTCGTCGCGGTAGATCTTGAAGATGTGCGCGATCTTTTCTTCCAATGGGTTCGTGGAGGCGAGAAAATACTCCTGTGGATCGATCATGTGGTTTTTGGCCCACGAGATGCGGCCCAGCGCCACGCGCGGTTTCAGCTGTTTGTCGTCGATGCCCAGGCGTTTGAGGGCGGATTTGACGACCGCCTGCTGATCGTTTTCGTCGTAAATGGCAAAACTGCGGGTAAGGCCCTTGCCGTTCACGCGCAACGCTTCAATATCGCGACGCAGGGCGCGGACGCAGAAGGAGTGAAAGGTCGCCAGCGTCGGTTTGGCGAGCGAGCTGTGACTGAGGATCTTGTCGACGCGCTCCTGCATCTCCTTTGCCGCTTTGTTGGTAAACGTCACGGCCAGAATGGCGTCGGGGCTGACGCTGCGCTGTTCAATCAAATAAGCAATGCGGTGCGTGATAACGCGCGTTTTACCCGAGCCGGCGCCGGCGAGCAGCAGCACCGGACCATCTACGCTGCGGATGCCTTCCTGTTGCTGCGGATTCATATTGGCGAGAAGATCGGCCACGTATTCATTCTACGGCGGTGGACGCGGAGGATATCTTCACCGACATCACACCTGGGGCTGGAGGCTCGATTTGCGGGCTGCCAACGCGAGTTCCACGGTAAGAGCTTCGTCGTGAGAACTCACGCTGTAACTGCTTTTTGTCGCGTTTTCGGGCAAAACATCTGCCCGGCATGCGACCTGCGGCTGCCGCCGTGACCAGAACGGGTTCTGCCATCGAGCGAAAGAGGCATCGGCGGCCAGGGTGGCGCGCCGTACACTCGGGACGCATGGTTCGCTCCGCCTCTGCCCAAACATCGTCCGTGTCGGCTGCACGTGTGGTCTTTCTCACGCGGGACCCTGCCGTGCACCAGCAGGGCGGCAGCACGACATACGCGCTCGGCCTGCTCGGTTTGTTGCGGGCGCAGGGGGCGCAGGTCACGCTAGTGGCAACAACCGCCTACGGCCGGTCGCCGCGTCTGTTTTTCCGGGTGCGGGCCGACCCGCCGCCGGGCGTGGTGCTGCGCTTTCCCGGTTACCTGCGGGTGGGGCGGTGGTATGTCTGCCCTTGGCAGCCAAAGGCGTGGGCGCGGCTGCTGGCGCGTGCGGCGGTGCGCCTTTCCCCGCTCGTGCGCGTGCGTGGCTGGCTCGAACGGGTGTATGGCCCTGCGCTCTACACCGGGGCCTGGGACCTTTCCACGCCGACCGTGGCGGAAGGCAGAGTCGCGCTCCGGGAAGCTGCACGGGCGGGAGCCACAGTCGTCATCGCGAACTATGCCTTTTGGGGGCCGCTGCTCGAGCAAGGCCACTTCGGTGACCGCCGCACTGCCATCCTGATGCACGATCTGCTTTCGGCGCGCGTTCGTCGTTTTCTGGAAGCCGGCCTGCCGCTCGATTGCCCCCCGATTGAAACGGAAGAGGAGATGCGTTGGCTTTCGGGCGCACAGACCGTTTTTGCGGCGCAGGAGCGCGAAGCCGAGACGATCCGTTCAGAGGTGTCCTCTCCCGTGCTTGTGACGCCGATGGCGCTTTCCCCGCGTTTATTGGGAAAAGAGCAGGAAATCGCTGGCCGCTGCTTGTTTGTCGGCTCGGACATACCTCCAAATCAAACGGGGCTCGCGTTTTTACTCGATTCGGTTTGGCCGCAGGTGCGGGCGGCGGTGCCTGGCGCTACGCTCGCCATCGCGGGCACCATCGGCCAAAGGCTCGGGCGGTGGAACCCGGCGCAGCTTGCGGCGGCAGGCATCGAAAGGCTCGGCGTCGTTCCGTCGCTTGAGATTGAATATGCTCGATCTGCGGTTTGTCTGGTGCCGTTACTGGTGGGCAGCGGTATAAAAATCAAGTTGCTGGAGGCACTCGCCTTCGGGAAGGCAATCGTTTCGACCCCGATCGGGGTACAGGGCCTGGAAACCTGGGCGCAGGAGGCCATGGAGGTGGCCGAGGACGCCCCCGCGTTCGCGGCGGCCATCGTTCATCTACTCACCGACGCCCCCCGGCGCCATGCCCGGGAGGCGGCGGCACTGCGACTGACCGCAGAGCACTTTGGCGCAGGCCGTCCCTTGGACCCGGCATTCGTGGCGGCTGTGCTGTGAGCTTCCGAAAGGTTCGGGTTATAGCGGGTCGATGTATGGGGGTCGGTTTACAGCGGGTCGAAGGTGACCACCTGCGCATCGCAGCTTTTCAAGCCTTGGCAACGCATCGGTTCAAGCGCTTTGTTGAAACAGGCCTCGACGGATGTCACATGGCCTGCACGGCAGCTTAAGGACAGGCTGCCCCGAGGGAAAGCGGGGTTGGCCAGATAAAGCATATTCATCGTGTACAGAGTGGTGTAGGTCCTGCTGTTATTCATGCCGATCAACTGCAACGGCGCCGTGAACTGGGCGAAGGCCCGGTGCGCCGCTTGAAAGTAGGGTCCGTCGGCCAGGCCGGAGCAGGTTCCGTGCTTTGTCCACTCATGCTGGATCAGATCCATGTCCGGCGTGATGTCGAGGTTGCGCGCGAGATCGCTGGAAGCCGGTGTCGGCGCGCAAAACTGCGGCCAGGTGCCGTCGTTGTTCTGTGGCCAAAGTCCATGCACGGCGAATCCGGCCTGTGGCCGGCAGCTTGCCGAGACATCCTTGATCGATGAACAAAAAGCCGGACCCCAGGGCATGTCGAGCAGAAAATAGTCGAACTGGCCGGGTGTGTTGGCCGCAGCCCCCGGTTGGGTCGAGCCCGCACGATCCGGTGCAGCCGCGTTTGTGGCGGCGGGCTGCTGCGCGGACAGGCAAAGAGCCGGGATGCAAAGGGCCGGGGTGGTGACGAGCAAAACGAGCAAGGCAAGGAAACGCATGGGCACAACTCGAAAGGCGCAGGGGATAGTTTCAGCGGCTTGCACCTGTGATGCGTTCCGACTGAATGGCGACAGACCTTATATGCTGTGCCCATGGAGAGCACACACAGAGACAATGAAGATCTTGAGTAATATCGCGCAGAGCAGCGCCAGGTGAGCGTTGCCGTTTTTTGCGCTGCAGCCGATG
>CAXTRN010000034.1:0-23527 GCA_964246645.1 uncultured Acidobacteriaceae bacterium | reverse complement strand
CTCGCAAAATGTCGCAACATCGGCATCATGGCGCACATCGACGCGGGCAAGACGACGACGACCGAACGCATCCTGTTCTACACGGGGGTCAATCACCGTATCGGTGAGGTGCACGAAGGCACGGCAACCATGGACTGGATGGAGCAGGAGCAGGAGCGCGGCATCACGATCACCTCGGCCGCGACCACCTGCAACTGGAACGGCATCCGCATCAACATCATCGACACGCCCGGCCACGTGGATTTCACGGCTGAGGTGGAGCGGTCGTTGCGTGTGCTCGACGGTGCCTGTGCGTGCTTTGATTCTGTGCAGGGCGTGCAGCCGCAATCGGAGACCGTGTGGCGGCAAGCTAACAAGTACAAGGTGCCCCGTATCTGCTTCATCAATAAGATGGACAAGGCGGGCGCGAACTTTGAGTACGCCACGTCGACGATTGTGAATCGCTTGGGCGCAAAGGCGATTCCCATTCAGATTCCTATCGGCGAAGAGGCGAAATTTGCCGGTGTCGTAGATCTGGTGGAGATGAAGGGCATCCTGTGGCATGACGAAACCATGGGCGCCAAGTACGACGTGGAAGCGATTCCGGCAAACCTGCAGGCGCAAGCCGAAAAGATGCGGCTGGAATTGATCGAAGCGGTGGCCGATGCCGACGACGAGGTGATGAACAAGTACCTCGAAGGCGAAGAGATCACGATTCCGGAGTTGAAACGGGCAATCCGCAAGGCGACGATCGCCATGAACATCTTCCCGGTCCTGTGCGGGTCATCCTTCAAAAACAAGGGTGTGCAAACCTTGCTGGATGCAGTGGTGGACTACCTGCCCAGCCCGCTCGATGTCCCGGCGATCGAAGGATCTGAGCCAGAGGATCCAGAACACAAGTTATTGCGTAAGGCCGAGGATACAGAGCCGTTCGCGGGGCTCGGCTTCAAGATCATGACCGACCCTTTTGTGGGACAGCTAATCTTTGTGCGTGTGTATTCCGGCTCATTAAAGACGGGCGATTCGGTGTTGAACCCGCGCACCCGCAAAACCGAGCGCATTGGCCGCTTGCTGAAGATGCATGCCAACAAACGCGAAGAGATCACCGAGATCCTGGCCGGCGACATCTGTGCGGCTGTTGGGCTCAAGAATCTGGTCACGGGCGATACGATTTGCACCGAAAAGGCGCCGATCGTGCTTGAGTCGATCGACTTTCCGGCACCGGTGATCGAGGTCGCGGTGGAACCGAAGACCAAGGCCGATCAGGAGAAGATGGGCGTTGCGCTGGCAAAGCTTGCTCAGGAAGATCCGACCTTTAAGGTGCGGACGGACGCAACCAACGGCCAGACGATCATCGCCGGCATGGGCGAACTGCATTTGGAAATCATCGTCGATCGCATGATGCGTGAATACAAGGTCGAGGCGAATGTCGGCAAACCGCAGGTGAACTACCGGGAAACGATTCGGCAGAACTCCGAAGCGGAAGGCAAGTACATTCGGCAGACCGGTGGCTCCGGTAACTATGGCCATGCCAAGATTCGCATCGAGCCAAATGAGCCTGGCAAGGGCTACGAGTTTTCGAACGACACCAAAGGCGGCACGATCCCCAAGGAATACATCAAGCCGATCGACCAGGGTATTCAGGAAGCCATGGCCGGAGGCGTATTGGCCGGGTACGAGATGGTCGATATCAAGGTGTCGCTCTATGACGGCAGCTACCATGACGTCGATTCGAATGAAATGGCTTTCAAGATCGCCGGGTCCATGGCGTTCAAGGAAGCCGCCCGCAAAGCCAAGCCGGTTTTGTTAGAGCCGGTGATGGCCGTCGAGGTGACCGTGCCGGAAGAATACATGGGTACGATCATCGGCGACCTGAACTCGCGGCGTGGACGCATCGAGGGTATGGAGATGGTGGGTGGGGTGCAGGCCATCAAGGCAACAGTGCCCCTGTCGAACATGTTCGGCTACGCCACGGCGATGCGCGGGTCCACACAGGGCCGGGCCAACTTCTCGATGGAGTTCAAGCAATACGAGGAAGCGCCGCGGTCGGTCTCGGAAGAGGTCATCGCCAAGGTGCAGGGTAAGGATCGCTAACAGGCGAAGCTGTGGTCGGCTTAGCCTCGAGTAGAGATTCAGATATACAGGTTTCGCATAGAAGCCGCGCGCTGGAGCCGATGGGACACGTCGGCGCGCGCAGAACACCAACGGTTTGGTAGCAACGGAAGACGGAGAGATACGATGGCGAAGGAAAAATTTGACCGTAGCAAACCGCATGTCAACGTAGGCACGATCGGCCACATCGATCATGGCAAGACGACGTTGACGGCGGCGATCACGAAGGTGCTGTCCAAGCACAACCCTAAGAACAGCTTCCGTTCGTTCGACACCATCGATAACGCCCCGGAAGAGCGCGAGCGCGGTATCACGATCTCCACCTCGCATGTGGAATACGAGACCGCCAACCGGCATTATGCCCACGTTGATTGCCCGGGTCACGCCGACTACATCAAGAACATGATCACCGGTGCGGCTCAGATGGACGGAGCGATCCTAGTGGTGGCGGCCACTGACGGCCCGATGCCGCAAACCAAGGAGCACGTGCTGCTTGCGCGCCAGGTCGGCGTGCCGTACATCGTGGTGTTCCTGAATAAGTGCGACTCGGTGGAAGATGAGGAGCTGACGGACCTCGTCGAAATGGAAGTCCGTGAGTTGCTGAGCAAGTACGACTTCCCAGGTGATGATGTGCCGGTCATCCGCGGCTCAGCGCTGGGTGCATTGAATGGTGAAGCGCAGTGGGAGGCCAAGATCGATGAGCTGATGGCGGCGGTGGATGCAAATGTTCCACAGCCGGATCGCCTTGTGGATCTACCGTTCCTGATGCCGATTGAAGACATTTTCTCGATCTCCGGACGCGGCACGGTGGTCACGGGCCGTATCGAGCGCGGCAAGGTAAAGGTGGGCGAAGCGGCGCAAATCGTCGGCTTCCGCGACACGCAAGCCACCACGGTTACGGGCGTGGAAATGTTCAAGAAACAGCTGGATGAAGGTTTGGCGGGCGATAATGCCGGTCTCCTGCTGCGCGGTATCGCCAAAGAAGACGTGGAGCGTGGCATGGTGCTGGCCAAGCCCGGTTCCATCACACCGCATACCGTCTTCAAGAGCGAGATTTACGTGCTGAGCAAGGAAGAAGGCGGTCGTCACACCCCATTCTTCAACGGCTACCGCCCGCAGTTCTACTTCCGTACCACGGACGTGACAGGATCGGCGAAGTTGCCTGAAGGCACGGAGATGGTGATGCCCGGGGACAACATCTCGCTCGAGATCACGTTGCACACGCCGGTCGCGATGGAAAAAGGTTTGCGCTTCGCCATTCGTGAGGGCGGTCGCACGGTCGGCGCCGGAACCATCGCCGAAATCATCAAATAGACGTAGAGGGCTGCCGGTGCGTTAAGAAAAGCCGACGTCCGGCAGCCACTCCCAACCGCTCTTTGAGTACCGCGCCGTTGGCGCAGAAAGCAGTCGTACCATGGCACAACAACGTATTCGCATCCGGCTCAAGGCCTATGATTATCGTGTGCTCGACACCTCTACGGGGGAGATCGTCGACACTGCGAAGCGCACGGGCGCACAGGTGGCAGGACCGATCCCGCTACCTACCGTAAAGAACAAGTATTGCGTTCTGCGCTCGCCCCATGTGGACAAAAAATCGCGGGAAGCGTTTGAAATTCGCACGCACAAGCGGCTGATCGACATTTTGGAACCGACGCAACAAACGGTGGACGCGCTGATGAAACTCGATCTGCCTGCCGGTGTGGACGTAGAAATTAAGACAGTCACCAAGTAACACATAACCTACAGTGCACACGGGAACCGTGAAGCATGATGAGGAGAGATTCAATGCCAGTAAATGGAATGCTCGGCAAGAAGATTGGGATGACCCAGGTCTTCGACGATAGGGGTGAAGTTCACCCGATCACGGTGCTCAAGGTGGGCCCATGTGTCGTAACGCAGCTGAAAACCCTTGCCACCGACGGCTATGATGCCGCGCAGGTCGGGTTGGTGGAGTTCGTGAAAGCTTCCAAGGTGAACAAACCGATGACGGGCCATTTCGGCAAAGCCGACACGCCCCCGGTCAAGTACATCAAGGAATTTGCGATCGAAACCGCTACGGACGGAACAGACGGCGTGAAGGCCGGCGACCGTGTGTTGGTGGACCTGTTCGATGGCGAAAAATTTGTGGACGTGATTGGGACATCGAAGGGCCGGGGATTCGCGGGTGTGGTCCGCCGGCATGGCTTTGGCGGCGGTCCGAAGTCCCACGGCCATATGTTTCAGGTCCAGGGCTCGATCGGTGCGTCTTCGTTTCCATCCCGCGTTTTTCCTGGGCAACGCATGCCGGGGCATTTCGGGACGGACCAGGTGACGGTGCGAAACCTGCGCATTCGCGGCATCGACCTGGAAGAAAATCTACTGATGGTGGAAGGTGCGGTGCCCGGCCCGCGCGATGGTTACGTTATGATTTCAAAGGCGAAGGCACCGCCGCGGGAGCGTCGTGGCTTTGCCGGCGCCGGCACCGTGGATCCGTTGAAGGCAAGCAAGAAGGCGTCTGCAGGCAAGAAGAAGTAGTTCTCGGCGGCTTTGGAGAGCGCGTTCGTGCGCTTGCCTCCATCGCCGCCGGTCAGTTTAGGGAGACCTCTGTGCGGGAAGTAAACCGGAAACGCAGAGAAGCAAACGAAGGGCGAGCCGCATCGATGGCTCGCAGAAATGGATGGACGATGGCAAACATCGATCTTCGCAACCTCGCGGGAGAGACCGTCGGTAGTGTCACCTTGGCCGATGAGATCTTTGCCGGTGAGATCAATGACGCGCTTCTTTGGGAGGCGGTCAAGCATTATCGGGCTTCGCTGCGGCAGGGCACGGCGGCGACGAAAAATAAGAAGCTGGTTTCCGGCTCGGGCAAAAAGTTGTGGAAGCAAAAGGGGACCGGGCGTGCTCGTGTGGGCAGTGTCCGTTCGCCCATCTGGCGGCACGGCGGTACAGTCCATGGACCGCAGCCTCGCTCGTATGACTACGCATTCCCGAAGAAAAAGCTCTTTGGTGCCTTGCGCTCCGCTTTGGCCGCGAAGCTTGCCGACGGCAAGCTGACCGTGGTTGAAAACTTCGAGGTCGCGGAAGTGAAGACAAAGCTTTTCCGGCAGGCGCTGGATCGCTTCGATGCAAAAAAGACCGCGCTTCTGGTGGAAAGTTCCCAGCAGTTGAACGAGAAGCTGTATCTTGGGTCGCGCAATCTGGATGGGGTGGAGTTGGTGCTCTCCTCTGAGGTGCACCCATACGATCTTCTGCGCTACGAGCACGCCATCTTTTCCAAGGCTGCTATCGAAGCTCTCCAGGACACATTGAAGAAAAACCTGCCGAAACGTCATGCCGGCGTGGCCGAGACCAAGCATCAGGAGGTCGCATAATGGCGACACTTTATACAACGATCCGCCGTCCATTGATCACGGAAAAGGCGCTCACTACCCGGGAAGCGGAAGGCTCTCTCGTGTTCGAGGTAGCCGCAGAGGCAACCAAGACTGAGGTGAAGCAGGCAGTTGAGCGTTTATTTCAAGTAAAGGTCGCCTCTATTCGTACTGCCAATGTCGAAGGCAAGGAGCGGCGCCGCGGGAAGTTTTCCGGCTACAGAGCGGATTGGAAAAAGGCGTATGTGCGCTTGAAGAGCGGGGAAAAGGTTCCCGACTTCGCCGCCGAAATTTAGCGACCTTTCCGGAGGAGGGGCATTCCCTTCTCTCCGATAACAGCAGCAAGAACCATGTATCGCGTCAGCAGCAGAGCCTGGCGCGGCAGGCAAGGATAGCCAATGCCGATTAAAAGTTTTCGACCGATCACCCCGACGCTTCGCTTTCAAACGAAGCTGGTCAACGACGATATTACGACCAATAAGCCGCACAAGCCTCTCCTTGCGCCCAAACAGCGCACCGGCGGCCGGAATTCCGCCGGGCTGCTCAGCATTCGGCACCAGGGCGGCGGCCACAAAAAGCAGCTGCGGTTGATTGATTTTAAGCGCGACAAGTATGGCGTTCCGGGCACCGTGGCGACCATCGAATACGATCCGAACCGCTCCGCGCGGATCGCCTTGATTCACTATAAGGATGGGGAAAAGCGTTATATTGTGCAGCCGGTGGGGCTCAAGGTCGGACAAACGATCATGAGTGGACCGGAAGCGGATATCCTTGTAGGCAACGCGTTGCCGTTAAAGAACATTCCTGCTGGTACCACGGTGCACAATATTGAGCTGCGACCGGGCAAGGGTGCACAGATGGCCCGATCTGCGGGCGCGCAGGTACAGCTGGTTGCCAAAGAAGGTGAGTACGCTCTGCTGAAGCTGCCTTCGGGAGAGACCCGGCGTGTGCTGGTGGAGTGCATGGCGACGATTGGTCAGGTAGGGAATACAGACCACGAGAATGTCACCATCGGAAAAGCCGGCGCAAACCGGTGGCGTGGTATCCGGCCCGCCAATCGCGGCGTTTCGATGAATCCGGTCGATCACCCGCATGGTGGTGGTGAAGGAAAGACTTCGGGCGGACGGCATCCGGTGACGCCATGGGGTCAGCCGACACGCGGGTACAAGACACGTAACAATAAGCGGACAGATGTGTTCATCGTGCAGCGTCGTAGCAAGTAAGCCAGGGGTGTGGAACGAGAAACGAAGTACGCTTCACACAAGCAGCTGGTGAGAGCAGGGCCCGGAAAGGTTCACGCAAAGATCGTCACGATCGGCAGGGTTGCGGAGAACGGTAGGGCAAAACCAAGTCGCGGACACCTTTCACGCGATTCGTTGTTCAGGAAAAGGAGTTACTATGGCACGTTCTGCGAAAAAAGGTCCATTCATCGACACCCACCTGATGGTGAAGGTGGACGCGATGAATGCGGCCAACGACAAGAAGGTTATTCGTACCTGGTCCCGCCGCTCGACCATACACCCGGACATGGTGGGCCATACGATCGCGGTGCATAACGGTAAAAAGTTCATTCCGGTGTACTGCACGGAAAACATGGTTGGACACAAGCTTGGAGAGTTTTCGGCAACCCGGACCTTCAAGGGACATACGGCCAAGGGCGGCGACACGGCGAAGGCAAAGTAACCTTGCAGACGATGGCCGAGACGGCCATGGGGATACGAGAATGGCAAAAACAATAACGAATACGGAGTTTCGCGCAGAAGCGCGATTCCAACGGTCGAGCCCGCAAAAGGCGAAGCTGGTACTGGATCTGATTAAAGGCAAACGGATCGAAGCGGCATTGACCACGGTTGCTTTTCTAAACAAACGCATGGCTCCCGTTATCGAAGGGGTGTTGCGCTCAGCAGTGCAGAATGCGGTTTACCTTTCCGACGAGCGCGGTCTAGACATCGACGTCGATAATTTGTATGTCAAAACGGCTGTGGCCAATGAAGGGCCGCGCCTGAAGCGGCTGCGGCCCGCACCCATGGGCCGGGCCTTCCGTTACCAACGCCGCTTAACGCACATCATCGTGACCGTTGCTGAAAGGCAAGCCGCAGAGACGTCGGGCACCGGGGCAGGTGCTGAAGCAGGCGCCCAGACTGGTACTTTGTCTCGCCGTCTCCAAGTGAAGAAAGCCAAGCAAGGCGCAGGCAAAAAAGCGAACGCTAAGAACACGAACCCCGTCGCCGCATAGACAAGCTACATCCGCCATACCGGCTCAACCGGCAAGGGCGAGGAGAAAAGTATCATGGGACAAAAAGTTCATCCATACGGGTTCCGCCTGGGCGTGAATAAGCCCTGGAAGTCGCGCTGGTTTGTGGAGCGCGGCTACGACAAATTGCTGGTAGAAGATGTGAAACTAAAAGCTGAGCTTCGCGAAAAGCTGAAGCAGGCGGGCGTGAGCTCAGTCGAAGTGGAGCGGCCAGGCAATAAGCTGAGGCTGATCATCCGTACGGCGCGTCCGGGCATCATCATCGGCCGCAAGGGTGCGGAGATCGACAAGCTCAAGGCGGACCTGCAAAAGCGCACCAATCGCGAGGTGTTTATCGACATTCTCGAGGTAAACAAACCCGAGCTCGATGCGCAGCTTGTGTCAGAAAACATAGCCCTGCAGCTGGAAAAGCGCGTAAGCTTCCGGCGTGCGATGCGCAAAAGCGTCGATTCCGCGTTGCGTTTTGGTTGCAAGGGAATCAAGGTACGGGTTTCCGGTCGTTTGAATGGCAATGAAATTGCACGTTCGGAGTGGTATTTGCAGGGCCGGTTGCCTCTGCATACCTTGCGCGCTGACATTGATTACGGCTTTTCGGAAGCGAAGACAACATTTGGCGTTATCGGCGTCAAGACGTGGGTGTACCGTGGCGACATCTACGAGCAGCGGAAACGCCGTGAGCCGGCGCCCCTCACCACGGGCGCGTTCTAGTCAAAGGCTGGGAGATTCAAGATAGCGGGGAGTTGTAGGGAAGAACAGGCTCAGGCTTGCGCTGAAACTGTTCTTCCGCTACACTTATCTAGTTTGGCCCTGAGTCTGCTGCCTCACTTGATGAGCCGGTAGCAGAGACCCCGGTCAGCGTCCTTGCGGCCCGCATCGGGGTCCGATTGCGCGACACTCAGCCTCATAAGTATTCAGGTTCACAGCTTTGACGGTACCCCGCGGGGTGCATAAGGATTTGGCATGCTTCTACCCAAAAAGGTTAAATACCGCAAGCAGCAGCGCGGCCGCATGTGTGGCAAGGCGTGGCGCGGCTCCGACATCTCATTCGGTGATTATGGACTGAAGGTACTAGAGTGCGGGTACATCACCGATCGCCAGATTGAGGCTTCACGTATCGCGATGACCCGATTTATCAAGCGTGGCGGCAAGGTATGGCTACGTTTGTTTCCAGACAAGCCCATCACCAAGAAGCCGGCGGAAACGCGTATGGGTAAAGGCAAGGGCGCTCCGGACCACTGGGTTGCCGTTGTTCGCCCGGGCAAGCTTCTGTTTGAGATGGAAGGCGTTCCGCTGGACGTGGCGAAAGAAGCCATGCGGCTGGCAAGCCACAAGTTGCCGTTGAAGACCACATTTGTGGTGCGTCCCGGCATATCGACCGAGGTCGTCGCCAAGTAGGGACGGACGGCGCCGGATGGCATTCGGGTTCGTGTTGAAGCGGCCTCCGGGTGCGTGAACAAGACAGATTTTAGGGAAGTACATAGACATGGATATCGCAAAAATACGCGAGTTGAGTGAAGAAGAACTAAAGAGCGAGGAGGCGAGGGTTGCCGAACAACTCTTTCGTATTCGCTTCGCTAAGAGCCTGGGCAAACAGGACGGCGTGGGCAAGATTCGCGGACTGAAGCAGGACGTAGCCCGGATTAAAACGATCGCGCGCCAACGTGCGCTCGCCGGTGCTGTGACGGCCACGGCAGGAAAGGAATAACCATGGCGGAAGCATTGGTACATGCGAAAGCATCGGCGCCGGCGGAAACCTCAACGCAGCGGCGAAACGAGAAGGTGGGCCAGGTCGTTTCGACGAAGATGCAGAAGACCATCGTGGTCGAAGTCGAAATGCGCAAAGCGCATCCAAAGTATAAGCGGGTGTTGAAGTCGAACAAGAAGTTTTATGCGCACGATGAGCAAAACTCCGCGCGCGTAGGCGACGTTGTGCGCATTCGTGAGACCCGGCCGTTGTCGAAGCTAAAGCGCTGGTCGTTGGAAGAGATCATTCGTCGATCGTCCCTGGCAATTACCGAAGACAAGCCGGCGTTAGCCGCAAAGTAAGCGGGTCGCGAAGCATGGCGGCCTGCGGGTAAGCCGGCTTCGGCCTGGGTGGGAGAGACACAATGGCAGTTCAAATGCGGACGATCCTTGCAGTGGCCGACAACTCCGGTGCGCGCAAGTTGCAAGTGATTCTGCCTCTCGGCGGCGGGCTCGGAAAGAAGGCCGGTCTTGGCGATGTCGTCACGGCGGCGGTCAAGGAAGCCTCGCCGGATGGCACCGTCAAAAAGGGCAAGGTGGTAAAAGCAGTCCTCGTGCGAACACACAAAGAATACCGGCGCCGCGACGGAACGTACATCCGTTTCGATGAGAACGCGGCTGTGGTGATCAACGACGCGAACGAGCCGGTGGGCACCCGGGTATTCGGACCGGTGGCGCGCGAGTTGCGCGAAAAGAAGTTTCTGAAGATTGTTTCTTTGGCTCCCGAAGTGATCTAGATCGAGAGCGACGCGAGATACGAATAACGCACCAGCGGATTCCGGCTCCGACAGATAGCCGAGGAGGGACGGGTGACATGGCAAAGATAAAGCGCAACGACATCGTGATCGTGATGGCGGGCAAGAATAAGGGAACGGCGGATAAGCCCACGACAGGTCGCGTTCTGCGTGTCATCAAGGACAAAAATCGCGTGCTGGTGGAAGGGGTGAACATGATCAAGAAACATGTAAAGCCGAATCCGCAGCGGAACATTGCAGGGGGAATCCTGCAACAGGAAGCACCGATTCATATCTCGAATGTGATGCTGGCCGACTCTGAAGGCAAACCGACCCGGGTAGGTTTCCGGTTCGACGGTGAAGAGAAGATTCGTGTTGCACGCTCGAACAACAGCGACATCGCAGAAGCAAACGCAAAGCGCTAATCGCGCTGGAACCGAAAAAAGGCACATCCCACGCAGCGGTACACGACCCGCATACGGTCAACCCGGGCACCGTGGAGAAGGAAACAAAGATATGGCAGCACGACTAAGAGGAAAGTACAGCGACGAGATCAAAGGCCAGCTCCAAAAGGAGCTCGGTCTTGAAAACGTGATGGCTGTGCCAAAGATCGAAAAGATCGTCATCAACATGGGTATCGGCGAGGCAACACAGAATAACAAGATTGTTGATCCATTGGTCTCCGATCTGGGTTCCATTACCGGGCAGAAGCCGGTGGTGACCAAGGCGAAGAAATCGATCGCGGCATTCAAATTGCGTGAGGGCATGCCGATCGGCGCCATGGTGACCCTGCGGGGGGATGCCATGTATGAGTTTCTGGATCGTCTGGTCTCGGTGGCATTGCCGCGTGTCCGAGACTTCCGCGGTGTATCGTCGAAGAGCTTTGATGGGCGCGGGAACTACACCCTGGGATTGCGGGATCAGCTGATCTTCCCGGAGATCGATTATTCCAAGGTGGAAAAGACCAAGGGCATGAACGTGACGATCGTGACCACGGCCAAGGACGATAACGGGGCGCGTGCCTTGTTGCGAGCCTTTGGTATGCCTTTTCGGCAGGGCGCGTAACGGAGCCGGACATCGGCGGAATGGAAACGTCCTTCGGCTTCGGCTGCAAGGATGAGAGTTGAGGAAGGCATATATGGCAACCACTGCAAAGCGAGTGAAAGACGCTCGCAAGCCGAAATTCAAGTCCCGTCAGCACAATCGCTGCCAATTATGTGGACGTCCACGGGCGTTTTTGCGGAAGTTCGGCATTTGCCGGTTATGCTTCCGCGGCCTGGCGCTCAAAGGGGAAATCCCGGGCGTAGTCAAGTCGAGCTGGTAGCGTAACCGATCGGCGATTGGGGAATCCCGTTCGCTTACCGAGAGTGGGCGCAAGACGCGCCGCAACCATCGCCGCTGGTTCTCCGGAGTCTTTCTGTGGAACGAGCTGGAGCGAACGGGAGATGAAAGGAAAACGATGAATCTTACCGATCCGGTAGCCGACTTCTTGACCCGCTTGCGCAATGCGCATGGCGCTCGCCATCAAAAGCTGGATGTTCCGGCCTCCAAGTTGAAGGCGGAGGTAGCCCGCATCCTTAAAGAAGAGGGCTACATTGCCAATGTGAAGCCGGTGGAAGAGGAAGGTCTGCGCCTGTTGCGCGTGTACTTGAAGTACGGCGCGAACAACGAGCCGGCAATCCGCAACTTGAAGCGTATCTCAAAGCCCGGCTGCCGGGTGTATATCGGCAAGGATGAAATCCGCCGTGTGCAGGGCGGCTTGGGAATCTCGATCATGACGACACCGCGCGGTGTGATGACCGGCCGTCAAGCACGGCGGGAGGGTGTAGGCGGCGAGATTCTGTGTGAGGTCTGGTAGGCCAGCCAACGCGATCCACAGGTTGTGCTGAACGGAAAAGGAGTATGGCTGCAGTGGAACAGAGGCTTCGCTTCTGCGACTCGCAAGCCGCAAAGGATTTGAGATGTCACGTATTGGATTGAAGCCGATCGCCCTGCCCAAGGGTGTGAAGTACACGATGAAAGATGGCTCTGTGCTCGTTGAGGGCCCGAAGGGCAGCGTTTCCGCATTGGTGCCTCAGGGAATCTCCTTGGTGGAAAAAGACGGCGTTCTAGCAGTTGAGCGACAGAATGATGGGCAGAAGGCGATCCATGGCCTGGCGCGTGCCTTGGTCTTCAATGCGGTCGAGGGTGTCACAAACGGCTGGAAGAAAGAGTTGGATGTAGTCGGGATCGGGTATCGCGTGGAGTTGAAGGGCAAAGGGATGGTGGTATTCACCCTGGGCTACTCGCATCCAATCGAGTTTCCGCTACCCACCGGCATTGATGTGGCCATCGATCCGAAACAAACCCACTTGACGGTCTCAGGAATCGATCGACAAAAGGTAGGCCAGGTTGCGGCAGATATGCGTTCGTTGCGTAAGCCTGACCCGTACAAGAATAAGGGTGTGCGGTATTCCGACGAGAAGCTGAAGAAGAAGGTCGGCAAGACAGGTGCGAAGTAAGTCCAGGAACGGAAGGGGATTCGTATAGGCCTCTTTCGTCCGGCATTTGCAGCCTGTGCTTGACGCAGGCGATGGGTAAGAACCGAACGCCGCCAGAGGCTGGCGGCGCCCTTAGGAAGGATGGAAGGTAATGATCGCAACACCGCAACGCAACAAGATTCGTCAACGGGTGCACAACCGGATCCGGGCCAAGATGTCAGGAACGGCGCAGCGACCCCGGTTAAACGTATACCGCTCGTTAAATCACATTTATACGCAGTTGATTGACGATGCGAACGGGGTGACGCTCGCTTCCGCGTCGACCGTGACTAAGAAGGGCTCAGAAAAGTTGGTCGGCGGCAATATTGAGGCCGCCAAGCGGGTGGGGCAGTCCATCGCCGAACGCGCCCAGGCTGTGGGCGTGAAGAAGGTGGTATTCGATCGCGGCGGCTACCTGTATCACGGGCGCATCAAGGCGTTGGCCGATGCAGCACGCGAGGCGGGGCTGGAGTTCTAAGAACTACTGACCAGGGCCCAAATGAGGCTTCCTGCGGAACGACCTTTGATCGCGGGCGCAGTACGCGGGTCCTGGAACGGTAGACTCGAAACAAGCACGGAACAAACGCAGAGAAGAGTCGATCCCTTCGGGGTCAAAAATACGCAATAAACGATACGCAATAATAGATTGCAACCCCGGACCGGTGTGCCGGGGAGATACAGAGGAACTCCATGGCGATGAAAAAAAGGTTGGACGGCAATCGAATGAATCTGAAGGATGAGGTGGTTAGCATCAACCGCGTCACCAAGGTGGTCAAGGGCGGCAAGAATATGAGTTTTGCCGCGCTCGTGATTGTCGGCGATCCAGGCGAAGGCGTCGTCGGGTACGGCTCCGGCAAGGCGAAAGAGGTGCCGCAGGCCATTCGCAAAGGGATCGAAGCGGCAAAGAAGAACTTGATCAAGGTCAACATGACGCAAACGTCGATTCCGCATCAGGTGCTGGGACACTTCGGATCGGGTGAGGTGTTGTTAAAGCCGGCACCGGAGGGTACGGGAGTGATCGCAGGTAAGACGGTGCGCGCGGTCATGACGGCTGCCGGGGTGCAAAACGTGCTCACCAAAAACATCGGTTCGGCGAACCCGCATAATGTGATCAAGGCGACCTTCGACGCGCTAACCCAATTGCGGGACAAGCAGGAAGTGGCCACACTGCGCGGCAAGACTGTGGAAGAACTGTAAGCAGGCGTACAAGCAAACGCAGGAGTGAGGGCTGGCCTCTGCTCCTTTGGAGTTCAAACAATGGCAAGTGAAAGCAAGATCAAGATTCAATACTTCCGGTCGCAGATATGCACGCCTGTGAAGCACAAGTCCGTCGTCAAGGGCTTGGGGTTTACGCGGCTGAATCAAATCGTAGAGCGGGAAGACACACCGTCCATCCGGGGCATGGTCAAAAAGGTGCCCCATCTGGTACGGATTGTCGAATAAAAGAGTAGCTCGGCGGCAAAGCCGAGCCCAAAGCGAGTCGGCGACCACCGGCGTGAGCGAGGAACGATGGCAAGGAATTTAAGTAATCTGAATGCGCCCAAAGGGGCCAACAGCAACAAGAAGCGTGTCGGCCGTGGTATGGGTTCGGGAATGGGAAAGACCTCGACCCGCGGTCACAAAGGCCAGGGTTCGAGGTCCGGGTCGCGCCTGATGCGCGGTTTTGAGGGTGGCCAGATGCCGCTTCACCGTCGTTTGCCGAAGCGCGGCTTCACAAACATTTTTCGGACGGAATACTACGTGCTCAGCCTGGATCGCGTTGCCGAGTTGAACGAACCGGAAGTGACGCTGGAAACACTTTATGCCCGCGGTGTAGTGAAAGGGCGCAAAACGCTGGTGAAGGTACTGGCGAATGGCGCGATCACAGCAGCGGTAACGGTCCATGCGCATAAGTTTTCGGCGGCAGCGCAGAAGGCGATCGAAGCTGCCGGCGGTAAAGCCGTCGTGATCGGGGCCGAGCCGGAAACAGTAGCGTAAAGGTAAGCCGGATCGCAGGATCCGGCCCCTGTGCCCATCTGGTGCCGGATGGGATATGCTGCGAAGAACGATTCGAACCGGTGTGCCCTTTACCGTGGCGGTAAAGCCGCGTCGTTTCCGATGTCATTACCCTGTTCAAGGCCATTGCTTCGATGCTTGAGAAATTCAGCAACATCTTTCGTCTGCCGGACCTGCGAAAGCGGATCGGCTTCACGCTGGGGCTCCTCGCGGTATACCGTATCGGCTTCCACATTCCCACGCCGGGAATCAATGCGGACATGCTGGCTCAGTTTTTCAATCAGAACGCGGGCTCCGCGCTAGGATTGCTGGATCTGTTTGCCGGCGGCAACCTTCGCAAGCTGACGATTTTCGCGCTTGGCATCATGCCGTACATTACGGCTTCGATCATCTTTCAGCTGCTGACGGTAATTTATGAGCCGCTAGCCAAGCTGCAAAAAGAGGGCGAGATCGGGCGTCGCAAGATCACGCAGTGGACGCGTTATGTCACCGTGTTGCTGGCGATCGTACAGAGTTTCTTTATCGCATTGACCCTGACCGGGCAGAACATGGTCACGATTCCCAAGCCGGCCTTTGTGCCACTGTGCATGATCACGCTGACCTGTGGAACGGCCTTCATCATGTGGCTCGGGGAGCAGATCACCGATCGTGGCGTCGGCAATGGAATGAGTCTGCTGATCTTCACCGGCATCGTGGTTGGTCTACCGGCGGGTATCAGCGAACTTGCCGGTAAGGCCCGCACCATGGCGTGGGGCGGTTTCACGCCCATCGCGCTGCTGCTGCTCGTCGTCATGATGGTAGCCGTGGTGGCATTCATCATCTTTGTAGAAAAATCCGAGCGGCGCATTCCGATCCAGTCGGCCAAGCGGATCGTCGGCCGAGCAACCACACAGGCAGCAAGCTCGTTTTTGCCGCTTAAGGTGAACTCCGGCGGGGTAATGCCGGTCATTTTCGCAGCATCGATCCTATCCGCACCATTGCTGCTGGCCAATGTGAGCCTGTTCGGTTCCGGGCCTTTGCGCGATACCAGCTATCTGGGACCGGTCTTTCGTGCGCTTGCGCCGGCGGAGCCCTGGTATGAGTTGGTGTACATCGCCGCGATCATTTTCTTTGCGTACTTCTATATCTCGATCATTTTCCGGCCCGATGACATCGCGGACAACATGCGGAAGTACGGCTCGTTCATTCCAGGCGTGCGGCCGGGCAAAAGGACGTCGGATTTCATCAATGACGTTTTGACCCGGATTACCCTGGTAGGCGCACTGTACCTCATTATTATTGCGATCATTCCGCAGATGATGATTTCCGGTATCCACTTCAATCATCTTTGGCTGGTGGGTTCGTTCTTCGACCGCTTGCCGACGTGGGTCACGAATGGGCTAGGGGTGCGTTTTTACTTCGGGGGCACCAGTTTGCTGATTGTGGTCGGTGTGGCGATGGATACGGTGCAGCAGATTGAAGCACAGCTGATTATGCGGCATTACGAAGGATTTTCCCCCAAGGCGAGCCGCCGTCTGGCGCGCCGCTGGTGAGGGCTTCGCGGTCGTTGATGCTGGACGGCGTCGCGACCGGCTGCTGTAACTTTGACTCCTTGTGCTTTGCACAGAACTGACGCTTGATTGCCTCCTTTCGCTTCTAACCCGATGGTGTTTCAACCTGGGCCAGTGCTGCTGCTGGGCGCGCCCGGTGTGGGGAAGGGAACACAGGCCAAGCGGCTGATGGCGGAGTTCGGCATCCCGCAGATTTCCACGGGAGATCTGTTGCGGGAGCATCGGAAGAACCATACCAGGCTGGGCGTGCTCGCGGACGAGCTGATGACGCAGGGTAAGCTGGTGCCTGACGTGCTGGTGAATGATATGGTGGCGGACCGGCTGCAACAGCCGGATACGCGTACCGGTTATATTCTGGATGGATTTCCGCGAACCCTGCATCAAGCGGAATGGCTGGATGAGTACATCACCTGTGACGTTCCGGGTGGTGAGGCGCAGGATCAGGATGAAGCCAAACACGGGCCGGAGCCGAAGTTGCCCGTCATCGCCATTCACCTCGTGGTGGAACAGCGGGTGCTGCTGGAACGGATCACGGGCCGTCGGATCTCGCCGACTGGCAATATCTACAACATTTACACGAATCCGCCCAAGGTGGAGGGCATCTGTGATCTGGACGGCGGTGTGCTCACACAGCGGGCCGATGATCGTGAAGATGTGTTTTACGAGCGGATGCGAGCCTTTGATGAACTCACCGAGCCGGTGATCGCCTATTACCGAACCCATGGCAATCGGTTTGCCGAGGTGGAAGGCGATCGACCGCTTGAGGAGGTCACGACGATTCTGCGCTCGACTTTGAAGCGCATGCGCGGAGCGTCCGAAGCCGGTATGCGGCTTTGAGCGGAAGTCTCGAGGTAATGATCCGGGCGGATGGAATGAACGGTTATGGCGATTTTAATTAAATCTCCAGGTGAGATTGAGAAGATGCGCATCTCCGGCATCGCGCTGCGGCAGGTCCATGAGGCGGTGCGAGGTGCGGTCCAGGTCGGCGCGTCGACTATGGATCTGGAACGGGCCGCGGAAGCCAAAATTAAGCAAATCGGCGCCGTTTCGGCGTTCAAGGGGTATCACGAGTACCCGGCTGTGTTGTGCACCTCTGTGAACCACCAGGTCATTCACGGTATCCCAAATGAGCGTACGGTGTTGCGCGATGGTGACGTAGTCTCGGTGGATTGCGGCGTCGTGGTGAACGGGTTTTACTCCGATTGTGCAGTCACCTACCCTGTGGGTACGCCCAGCGCGGCAACGACCAAGCTGTTGCGGGTGACGGAAGCTTCGCTCTATGCGGCCATTGAGAAAGCACAGCCCGGTGGACGGCTGGGCGACATCGGTTGGGCCGTGCAGAGTTTATGCGAGGCCGAAGGCTATGGCGTGGTGCGCGAATTTGTGGGTCATGGCATCGGAAAAAGCATGCATGAAGATCCACAGGTGCCCAATGTGGGCAATGCCGGCAAGGGGCCGCGGTTGAAGCCGGGCATGGTGCTGGCGATCGAGCCGATGATCAACGCGGGTTCCCCTGAGGTGAAGGTGCTGGAAGATGGGTGGACAGCGATCACGGTGGACGGCAGCATGAGTGCGCACTTCGAGCACACGGTGGCAATCACCAAAACAGGACCCCTCATCCTGACCCAGTGAGTGGCGATGTTCAGCTGCGTGGGGACTCCGGTCGGAGCGCTCTGCCCAAGTTGCATTCGCTCGGTTCACTGCGCTCGGCACAGGCGCTGCATTTCCTGCGTTCGCTGCTGTTCACCATCGGCGTCATGGGTGTCAGTCGAGTTTCTCAACTGTGGATGTGGTTACGCCGCGGACGGGGCCGACAAGCGGCGTTTCGGGGCAGTGACGGACTTCCGCAACGACATCAGATACAGAGCGGACGGCATCACCTGGACGCGATATTCGTTACGCCCGCGGCATCGCCGTGCCGGGCGGCGCTGCTGATCTGCCATGGGATCGGCGAAACCGTGGAGGACTGGCATGGGGTGCAGCAGAGGCTCGCGGCGGAGGGAGTGGCGTCGCTGGTGTTCGATTATGCCGGTTATGGACGAAGCAGCGGCTGGGTGACGGCACAGCAGTGTGAACGCGACGCCTGCGCGGCCTTTGCACATTTAGAGGGGCTTACGCCGGGGGCCCCGATTTCGGTGCTGGGGTTCTCGTTAGGGAGCGGGGTTGCGTGTGCGGTAGTCGGCAAGCTCACGGCAAGGACGCTTGTTCTTTGCGCGGCTTACACCTCCTTTCGCAAAGCCGCAGGAAGATTGAAGATTCCGTCCTTTTTCGTGGCGCCCGTATGGGAGAACGAGGCGGCGCTGCGGTCCTGCAAGGTACCGGTGCTCATCGTGCATGGCGCGCGCGATTGGCTGTTTCCCCTGCACATGGCGCATGCGCTGCGGCGCGCTGGAGGTTCGGCGGCGCGTTTGCTGGTATTTCCAGTGACGCATGACGAGCCGTTTGTGAAGCCCTCGAAGATGTACTGGCGTGGCGTGGTCGAGGTTCTTGTAGCGACGGGGGCGACGCTGCAGACGTCCGGTAGTAAAGGTACGGCAACCGGATTGCAGGTTGGAAGACCGAACGTAGAACGGATGCATTCAGCCGGACGCTGAGGCGAGAGGGAAGGAAAAGATGTCGGATTGGGATGAGGGAGCACAGGCGTGGTCGCGCCGCAGCTTTTTGCAGAAAACCGCGACGGCGCTGGCGGCCACCGCGGCGATCAGCACGGGCAAGGCAGCGGGACAGCAGCAGCAAAAAGGAGTGCCTCGATCAGCGGATCACCAGCTTTCCAATGAAGAGCAGGTCGGGCCGAATAACACAGTGAATGACGGATTGAATCCCGATTCAGTGTGGGCGCCTGGAACGGATAACGGAACCATGTTGCCGTTCAAGTATTCCTTTGATCTTTCCCACAAAGAGATCGACTCCGGTGGCTGGACGCGGCAGGTGACGGTGCGGGACCTGCCCATCTCCAAGAAGATGGCGGGAGTAGAGATGCGGTTGACCGCGGGCGGCATCCGCGAATTGCATTGGCATGTGTCGTCGGAATGGGCGTACATGATTTACGGCAACGCGCGCATCACCGCCGTTGACGAGAAAGGCATGAGCTTCGTGAACGACGTAAGAGCCGGGGATCTTTGGCTCTTTCCAGGCGGGATTCCGCACTCGATTCAGGGACTCGGACCGGATGGCTGCAAGTTCCTGCTGGTCTTCGATCAAGGGGACTTCGACGAATTTTCGACATTCCTGTTAAGTGATTGGTTCAAGCACACGCCGAAAGAGGTGCTGGCCAAGAACTTTTCCGTGCCGGAAGGCACCTTTGCCAAGCTGCCGGATGACAAGCTGTATATCTTCCAGAGCGAAGAGCCACGGCCGCTCGAGGAGGAGCAAAAACAGGCAGCTGCGGGAACCGGCGCAATCGACGAGAAGTTCGTGTTTCGCCCTTCGCAGCACCCGCCGGATGCACAGCGCACCGGAGGGGAGGTGCGTATCGTTGACCGCAAGAACTTTCCGGTGACGACCATTGCAGCGGCGCTGGTTCGGTTGAAGCCGGGTGGCCTACGTGAGCTGCATTGGCATCCGCTTTCCGATGAATGGCAGTATTGCGTTTCCGGCAAAGGCCGGATGACGGTCTTCGATTCCGGCGGCAAGGCGCGAACGATGGATTTTCTTACGGGCGACGTGGGATATATCGACGTGTCGCGACCGCACTACATTGAAAACACCGGCAATGACGATCTGTTGTTTCTGGAGGTTTTCCCGGTCAGCACATACCAGGATGTTTCCGCGGCGTTGTGGCTGGCGCACACACCATCGCGGCTGGTTGAGGAGCACCTGCACACCGGCGAAGGCTTCTTACACGCGATTGCTAAAACGAAGGCAATGGTTGTGCCGCGATAGCGTTTGTGACAAATGTCGCAGCGAGCGCAAGAGATTTGCTATTGAACACACGAAAGCGGCGCCCAGGCGCCGCTTTCGTGTGTCGTGGTAGGGACGTCGCTTCTAAGCATGGATGGGTTCGCCGACCGGATCCAGCGTGGCGACCTTTACAGGGGTAAGCCAGTTGTAGCGATCCGGGGTTCGGCCTTGCACGATATCGAAGAAGGCGTCATGGAGGGTGCGCGTGATCGGACCCATGCTGCCATCACCGATGGTGATGCGGTCGACCGACCGGAGATGGCTGACCTCGGCGGCGGTGCCGGTAAAGAACGCTTCGTCACAGATATAGAGCATTTCGCGCGGCAGTGGCTGTTCCACGACAGGAATGCCGAGTTGGCGAGCGAGGACAAGAATGGAGTCACGCGTGATGCCGTTGAGCACCGAGTTCGCAAGCGGCGAGGTATAGATGCTGCCGTTGCGCACAAGGAAGAGATTTTCGCCCGAGCCTTCCGACAGGTAGCCGTTGCGGTCCAGCGCGATGCCCTCGACGTAGCCGTTGATATCGGCTTCCATGCGGATCAGCTGCGAATTCATATAGTTCGCGCCGGCTTTGGCGAGCGAAGGCATGGTGTTGGGTGCCAGGCGGTTCCAACTGGAAACGCAAACGTCCGCGCCCGCTTCGCCGCGGATGAAATTACCCCACGGGAAATTGGCGATGTACACTTCCATCGGCGCTTTCAGCGGGTTGACGCCGATTTCCCCGTAACCCCGAAAGGCAAACGGGCGAATGTAGCAGGGAGCGACCCCGTTGGCTTCCACGACGTCGACCACCGCAGCGCTGAGCTGGTCGACGGTGTAATCGAGCGGCATGCGATAGATTTTCGCGGAGTCGGCCATGCGGCGCATGTGCTCGGGCAGACGAAAGATGGCCGCACCGGCATCCTGGGTGTAGCAGCGAATGCCTTCAAAGATGGAAGAGCCATAGTGAATCACATGGCTCATGACGTGAGTGGTGGCCTTTTCCCAGGGAATCAGTTGGCCGTTGTGCCAGATGTGCTTTGTGGTTTGCAGGGGCATAGGTGCGAAAAGCTCCTTGGGAGGGTCGTACAACCCTGATTATAGCGAGCGGAGGCGTGCGGAAGAATCAGCCTCGGTCCGTTTGGCAAACGCGCATCAGCATCTCGGCTCCAGTCTGTTTATTCTGAGGACGCCCATGCTTGCTCCCCACGTCACCTTGATGCAGCTGCGAGACTCCGCTTATGTGCGGTTTTCGTTGTTGGCGTTGAGCTCCATCTTTTTCCTGGTGGACCCGTTCGCTGCCTTGCCGACCTTTCTAGCTGTGACCTCGAGCCAGGACGCCGCCAAGCGGGTGCGCACGGCGCGTAAAGCGTGCATCACCGCGCTGGTGATTCTCACATCCTTTGCCGCAGCCGGCCAGGCGATCTTTCGGGTTTTTGGGATTACGCTGCCCGCCTTCGAAATTGCCGGCGGCATCATTCTTCTGCTGATCGGGCTCGACATGCTTGAGGCGAAACGCTCGCCCACCCAGGAAGCAACCGGCGACGCAGAAGAAGCCACGCACAAGGATGATGCCGGCATTGTGCCGATGGGTATTCCCATGCTGGCGGGGCCGGGTGCGATCACCAGCGTAATGGTGCTGGTCGGCCAAGCCCAGGATATTCAGCAGCATCTCGCGATTTATGCGGCAATCGCGATCACCGCGGGGGTAAGTTTTCTGGTGCTCGGCAGTGCCGTTCGCGTGGCAAAGGCACTGGGCGAGACGGGCATTCGCATTCTTGTGCGCATTATGGGTCTTCTGCTGGTGGCTTTAGCTGTGCAGGATTTTGTGAATGGGCTGATGGACCTTGGAGTGATCGCCAGGCCGTGATCTGACGTTCCAGCAGCTCATGCTCCCTAAAGCCGGGCCGCAGCTCAGGGAGAATGGGCGATCGGGGATCTCGAGTCAGTGCAACAGCAAAGCGGACGCGGCGGCCAACACGCCCCCGCTCCCCAAAGCCATCGCCAGTAACACATAGAGCCAGCGCTTGGTGAGCAACGTGATGGAAGCCAGCACAACGCCGATCTGCAACAACGCTTCACCCAGATCGAAACGCCCGGCACGCTTTTCGGCCAGGCCCACCTCGGCTTCGAGCTGGCGCGCTTCATGGCTGTCTTCCTCCAGCTGTGCCTGCACTTTGGTCTGCCGTTGCCGGTATTGCTGCAGCTTTGCTTCAACAGCAGCAGTATCGGTGCTGGGTTGCAAGGCGAGCACGTCTGCCGTGAGATCGATCTGGGATTGGCGGATGCGGCGGGCCTGGTACTCGTTCCATTGATCGGAAGCGCGAGCTTGAGCCAACACGGCCTCGGTGTGCTCGCGGTGACCCAGGACGGTAATCATGGCCACCAGCACAGCAAGGACACTGATGATGAGCGAAACGTGGGTAAGGCTCTGCTCGCCGGCTTCGCGCATCTCCCTGGTGAACTCTGCTATCTCGTCCGCTTCCATACAGCGCAGGATAACGTGCGGCGAGAACAGCTGTCTGCCATCCACCTCATAGTGAAATAGGGGTTAGTACGACTGAAATTCAGAGTTCACAAGAAAAAGGACGGAACGCCCTTGCACGCCGGCTTAGTTATTGCTATTCTCAGGAAGTCGCAGTGAGCGACGGAGTGAATCTCCGGCACCCACTGAAACGGCGGACTTGCCAAGCACAAGAAACTTGGTTATTCTGAATCAGTACTAAATGCCTTCGGTTGAGCGATGAACTCGTGACGACCACAAAAGGCGCAGTCCAAGCGTTTGACCCGCAGGTATGAGGCGTATCGCCCTCTGCGCAAACCCAAGACACTGCAATTCATTTCAGGAGCTAAGTGCTCCCCGATCCTCTTAGGACTCGGCAAGTTGTTTTTCTTTGTAGCTGTGAACACGAGCGATCTTGCTTGGCACGAGCGCGACTCCAATAGCACGCCCCGACGGGTACGGATGCTGAATCGGATTCGCGGTCACTTCGGTAAAACGAAGCGCCTTGACAAGACAAAGCGAGTTCGGTATTCTTGGGAAGTCGCGCAAAACACTGCAGCGAGGCCGAAAGGCGATAGGGACTGCAACGCAGCCAATCGCTGGCCCCAAGCAAAACACAGTGCATCAAGTTCGAGGACACACGGTTGTGGCTTTGCCCACCTGAGTCCTTGATCCAAAACTGCCCGCACACGCGGATCGCAGTCAGGATCTTTGACAACATAGTTGAACGTGCCAATCGTGAGATGACATGACATTTGGTTAAGTCATTCTCACAAGTTATACCCCCACTTCTTTCGAGGAAGTGGGTCGCTTCGAGTCCGGGACCTCCGTCCTGAGCGACTCGAGGCAAACCAAGATTAAACGAGAGTTTGATCCTGGCTCAGAATCAACGCTGGCGGCGTGCCTAACACA
>CAXTRN010000033.1:10635-23539 GCA_964246645.1 uncultured Acidobacteriaceae bacterium | reverse complement strand
GTCATCTCGACCGGAGCAGACGGTTGTATCGTCTGCGCAGTGGAGAGACCTGCAGGTTACCTCGTCATCGACATCCACCAACCCGCTCCGCCCTCCCAAAACGATCCATAAATTGGCAGAACGCGCCGCAGCCCCTACAATGAAGAGTAGTTTTGCAACTCCCCCGAGCTAGCCTCTGGCTCGACTTTCCGTCTAAAGAGGGCAAGTCCTGTGGGTGATGAAGGAAGCGCATGAAGTGGAGTTGGTTTGGCCGTGTGACCATGGCCGTGGTATCGGCATTGGCCTTGGGTTTGGGAATGACGGCTTGCGGTGGCGGCACCATCGCGTATCTTTGGGTCGTGGGTCAGCAATATAACGAGATCAGTGGATTCAAGGTGGATAACAACACCGGCAATCTCACGCAGATCCCGCATTCGCCCTTTGGCGTGAACGGCTCGAATCCGGTTTATGTGATTTTGAGGCCCGGCGGACGATACCTTTACGTCGTAAATCAGGGCACAAGCACCCCGACCTCGACTTCGTCCGACAGCGGCATCGCTGCCTTTTCGATTGGCGGCGATGGTGTCCTAACATTCCAGGCGTCCTATCCGACACAGGGTTATGGGCATCTGTGGGCGCAGTTCGACGCTACCGGCGGCTTTCTTTACGTGCTGGACCGCTATTCCCCGAGCGGCGACGGCAATGGCGCCATCACCACCTTTTCGTCCGATGCCAACACGGGGCGGCTGATCACTGTGCCGCAAACCCAAAGCACCCCGGCCGGTGGCGTGGTTCCGAATTTCGTAGAGGTGGGCGCGAATCCTTTGAGGATGTCCGCAACCCCCTCCTGTCTTTTCACCATAAATCAAGCCGATCAAACGGTGACCCCGTTTGCTTCGAGCGGCGGGCAGCTGACCACCGTCACCACCGGCAAGATCGCCATTCCAAATGCCGTCAACATCACGTCCATTAACGGCAACGGTCAATATGTTGTGCTGACCGACGCCGGCCCGAGTTCCGTTGTGAACGGTGTTCAAACCTTCACCACGCCTGGGGCAATTTATCCTTACATCCCCGCGACGGGCTGCGGTTTAACGCCTTTGACGGCACCGGTCACGAACACGGCCGGCGTGACCGATCCGGTGAACTCCTTTATTGATACAAAAAGCGCAAACATCTTCATTCTGAACGCGTCGACCGCGATTACCGCCGGCACCCAGCCTTCCAGCCAGATCACCGGCTTTCAAATCGTCAACGGGCAGCTCCGGCCCAATCCCAGCTCGCCCTTCACCGCCGGCGCGGCTCCCGTGTGCATGGTCGAAGATCCCACGCAGAAGTACATGTACGTCGCCGACCGTAATGACGGCTCGATCACCGGGTACGCGTATGACAACAATCAGGGCACGCTTGCACCTTTGTCCCGTGGCTCCACTTTCACCACCGGCAACGCCCAGGCTACCTGCCTTGCCCTGAGCGGAACCGTGTAACGGCTTCCCATAATCACTTTGCCGGCGGTCCACACACGGGCCGCCGCACATCACATCACCGGCTGTTTCGGCCGGTTCTATCGCGACCGGCTCGCTTGTTTGAGCCGATGTAAGGGAAACAGATGAGGTTGAAGACGATCGTTCGCAGTGTCCTCGCCGGGGGTGCCTCGCTTGCGATGGCTCTCGGTCTGGTGGCCTGCAGCCGCGACTACACCGTGGCTTATGTGTACTCCGTTTCCGCAGCCAACGGTGCCGTGTCCGCTTATGCGGTGGATTACCAGACGGGCATTCTGAACCAGATCGCCGGTTCCCCCTTTCAAACGCCCTTTACCAACCCCACCAAAGTGGTGGCGGCGCCGAACAGCAAATTCATCTACGTGGTTGGCGGCAGCCAGAATGCCCAGGTGGAAGAGTTCGCCGTCGGCACCGATGGCAAACTTTACGGCCAGCACACCTATGACATGACCGGCACGAGTCCCCAGAATGCACCGGTGGGCGCCGTCATCGATTCGACCGGCACCTTTTTGTATGTGACCTTTACCTATCAAAACGGCTTTACCCCGGCTTCTCCCGGGCCAGGCGGCGTGTCCATCTTCCCCATCAACGCCGATAACAGCCTGGGTACACCCACCACAGTCAATGTCGGCAACAATCCGGTCGGTATCGCCGTTTCCGCGCCGGTTTGTGTCACCACGCCCCTTGTCGGTTCCAATCCTGCCTGCACGGGCGTTTCGGGAACCGGTGGTGCGGGTCATTACAATGTGTATGCCTATGTGCTCGACCAGGAAACCCCGTCGACCAACCCCACCATTCTGGGTTTCGCGCAGAACATGATGACGGGCGGACTCACCCCGCTGGCCGGTACCAACCTGCAAACGCTGCACGGCTACTCCGCCGGGGTCACGCCTTCCGCCATCGCCGTCGATGGGACAGCCCGCTTCGTCTACATCACCGATCAAACGCAGAACGAAGTGCTTGGCTACACCATCGCCCGTTCCACCACCGGCGACCTCACCGCCCTGACGGGTAGCCCCTTCGGCACGGGCCTGTTCCCGGTCAACCTCACGATTGACCCACGCGCCGAATACATCTACACCGCCAACTTCAACTCCGGCAGCATCAGCTCCTTTGCGATCAGCCAGCAGACCGGCAACCTAACCACGGTGGGCGGCGGCAGCTTTAGCGGGTTCGCCGGGCTTACCTGTATCACCATCGAACCGTCCCTTGGGCTCTTCCTGTACACCTCTGACCGAACTGCCGGCCTCATCTCCGGCGGCGAACTGAACGCCAACACGGGCGCTGTCAATGCCGTGACCGACAGCCCGTTCCCCACCTCCACCTTGCCCTCGTGCCTCACCTCTGTTGCAAATGGAGCGCACGCTATTTCAGTGCTCACACCCTAATCTGACCTGTAAGGCAAACAAGCCCCGGCCGTTGCCGGGGCTTGTTTGCGTTAGGCATGGGTGGTTCCTTTAAGCGCTTCCGAACACCATCGGACTTCGTAAGCGCCCCAAAGCACACCTGTGCTCCAATAGAGAGGTGACCTCCGCTCCGCCCTTTTCGCTCGGCAACCTCGCCCTCGGTGGTGGCGAGCTTTTTCTGATTGCCGGCCCTTGCGTGTTGGAATCGGAAGCCCACGCCCGCGGCCTGGCTGACGCCATCCAGCGCATCGCCGCCGACCTCCACCTGCCGCTGATCTTCAAAGCCAGCTACGACAAGGCGAACCGCACCTCTGTGCATTCTTTTCGTGGACCCGGCCTTGCGGAAGGCTGCCGCATCCTTCACGCGATCGGGCAGCAGCACCACCTGCCCGTGCTCACCGACGTCCATACCCCCGAGCAAGCCCTCGCTGTTTCGGAGGCGCTCGGGGACATCGACGCCATGCTGCAGATTCCCGCTTTCCTGTGCCGCCAGACGGACCTCCTGCTCGCCGCCGCGCAGGCCTGCGCGAGCCCGCGGCGAGCCGTCAACGTGAAAAAAGGCCAATTCGTCGCTCCCTGGGACATGCGCCACGCGGTGGAAAAAGTGCAGGAGGGCGGCTGCCCACGCATCTGCCTCACCGAGCGTGGCGCCAGCTTCGGCTATAACAACCTGGTCGTCGACATGCGTTCCTTGCCGGTGATGCGCGGCTTTGCGCCGGTGGTCTTTGACGGTACGCATTCGGTACAAATGCCCAGCGCGGCAAACGGCGTCAGCGGCGGCCAACCGGAGTTCATCCCTGTGCTGGCGCGTGCTGCCGTTGCTGCCGGCGTGGATGGCGTCTTTCTCGAGGTGCACGACAACCCCGCGCTGGCAAAATCCGACGGCGCCAATGCCCTGCACCTGCGTGATCTTCCAGCCGTGCTCGAAAGCCTGCTCGCCATCCATGCCGCAGCCCGTCCACAGCAAAAGTGAGGGCGATCTAAAGCTCGCGCTCGCATCAGAAACCCGCCCCTGCGATACTGGAAGTGACGTCACCCGGCACTATTCGGCGTTACTTGGCGCACCGCCCATCCCATGTTCGATCCCTGCCCCATCTGCGAAGGCTCCGGCCTGCAAGTCATCATCCGCCCGGACGGCTCCCGCGTCGCCGCGGATTGCGCTTGTCGGGTATCGCGCCGCGGCCTCCGGCAATTCGAGGCTGCGCGCATCCCGGAACGCTACCGGGATTGCACGCTGGATAACTTTGTCGTCAATCTGAACGGAGTCAATCGGTCTCTGGATGAGGCTTTACTGCTTGCCCGGGGCTTTATCGACAGCCATTCCTGGACAACAGACGGCAACGGCTTGCTGTTTACCGGGTCGATCGGCGTTGGAAAAACCCATCTCGCCACCGGCATCCTGCAGGCCCTCATCACCACGCGGGGCGTGCGCGGCCTGTTTGTCGATTACCGCGACCTTTTGAAGCGTGTGCAGGACTCGTATAGCCGTTCCGTCGAAACCACCGAGCGGGAGGTGCTGCGGCCCATTCTCGACGCCGAGGTGCTTGTGCTCGATGAACTTGGCGCCGCCCGGCGTACCGATTGGGTGTGGGATACCGTCGAGCACATCCTGAACACGCGCTACAACGACTGTCGCACCACCATCATCACCACCAACTACGACAATGCCTCCTCGGCCGGTGCGGGTGAGAACACCCCGCAATCGGCGGCGCGGACCGAAACGCTAGGCGATCGTATTGGGGACCGCATGCGCTCGCGCCTGCAAGAGATGTGCCGTGTCGTCGATATGCGCGGGGCAGATTACCGACAGATCGTCAAGCGGGCATCCTTCGCGTATGAGCGCGTCCGGCGTCCGCGCCGGCTCGTCCCGGAGTAAAATCGCCGCAGCATGCCGCAGTCTCCTCAGCCCCCGTCCCCAGCAACGGATCGCCCAATAAGTACGCCACACGACCCAGCCCTGCGCGAAACGCCGATCGTACCGGCCCAGCCCGGCCTTTTCGCGGAACCGGCGCGCACGGAGCGCCGTTTTCCCACGGTCGCTGTCGTCGCAGCTGCCGTTGCCGTGCTGTTCCTGTTGGCGCTCGCTCTGTTCTTCAGCCGAAAACATGCAGGAACACCCGGCCAAACCGCCGCCGGCGCAACACCGTCCGCGTCGGCCTACGCCCTGCAGTTGCAGGTTTCCGGCAACGCCTTGAGCGAGTCGACCAGCTTTTCCGGCGGAAAAGAAACCTTCGTCGATGGTCGCATCACCAATACAGGGCCAGAAACGGTCACCGGCGTGACCCTGCAGGTCGCCTTTCCCAACGATGCGGGCATCGACCCGCAGCGTGAAATCGTGCCGCTCACCTTGATTCGTTCCCGCCAGCCCTACATCGACACCGAACCGGTGAGCGCCGCCCCACTCGCTCCAGGCGCAAATGCCGAATTTCGGCTCACTTTTGACGACATCCGCCCCGACTGGAACCAGCAGCCCCCGGAACTCCGCATCATCGGCGTTAACACCCGGTAATACAGCCTCACTGACGCCTCCGTTTCTCGTGGCTGGAACGAACGCCCAAACCGTTCGCCCGTCGGTCGGCGGCGGTGTCGCGCTGTTTGTTATGTATTTGCTTGACCAGACGACACCCGGAAGCCGCTTGCAATACCTCGCTGAAGCTTCCGCTGAAACTTTTTCGAAATATTTCCTTACATCGCCAATCCGTTTCGAACCCCGTTGCGTTCCCCATGCAGAGAAGCAAGGAACGGATCTTTCAATCCTCGCTCTCGCAGCGTTGGCGGTGTTTTTGCTTGGGCATCGCCTCACGACCTCTCCTTTCGGAGAGATACCAAGGCAGATTGGCCCTCCAGCAATGGAGGGCCCTTTTTTTCCTGCTTGCAAATTCTGTAGCGGATCGCTGTCCTGTGGCTTCGCTATTCGATCGAAGCGGACAAAGACCGGTTTACGCTGGAAACCGGTTTACGCGGAAGCCGGTACGCTCATCACCTGCTGAAATGCCGTTTTGAACTGAGCCATCTCCGCCGGCGTGCCTACCGAAATGCGGACGGCGTTGGGCCAGATCGGCCAGGTGCGGCCAATGTACACATTTTTGGCCTGCATCGCCTGTATCACCGACCGGCCATCGCGCCCCGTATCGATCATGAAGCAGTTCGACTGCGAATCGCCGATCACCTTGTACTGGTTCGCCGCCAGCCACGCGAAGGTATCGCGCCGCGTGTCGCCGATAATCTTTTTGCGGG
Organism: uncultured Acidobacteriaceae bacterium; assembly: GCA_964246645.1. GTDB lineage: Bacteria > Acidobacteriota > Terriglobia > Terriglobales > Acidobacteriaceae > Granulicella. The sequence goes on along the minus strand of CAXTRN010000033.1, from coordinate 17,415 downwards.
TCGGAATGAGCTCCGCGTCGAGCAGCGATACTTTTGCCGCCGCCGAACCCGTTACCGGCATCGGGTTCTGCCCATACGGCTGCAACTTCGCCAGCAGGTCAGGCCGGCCCAGCGCGAAACCGCATCGAATCCCCGCCATGCCGTAAATCTTTGAGAAGGTCCGCAAGACAATCAGGTCCTTGCCGGCGGCCACCTGATCCAGCACACTCGGTGCAGCGGACAGGTGAATATACGCCTCGTCTACCAGCAGCACCGATCCCTTCGGCTTGTTGGCCAGCGCCCAAACAATGTCTTCTTTCGCGGTTAGCGTGCCCGTCGGATTGTTCGGATTGCAGATGTACAGGACTCCCGCACCGGGGTCGGCGGCAACCATCGCCTTCACATCATGCGCATAGGCCGGCGTCAAGGGCACCTTATAAATTTTCGCTCCCGCCGACGTCGCGGCTCGCATTCCCGCCTCATACGAGGGATCAGCCGTGACAAACCCTCGCGTCGGCGAAGTAAACGCCAGCACCGTGTAGTGCAGCGGCTCGGAAGAGCCGGCATACACGGCGATATGATCTTCCGGCAATCCGCTCTGCTGCGCGAATGTGTCCACCAGTTTGTCGGTTTCGCCATAAAAATCGTAGCGCCCGCCCATCGGGGCAATGGCGGCGATCGCTCCGCAGGCGGCGGCGCAGGGCCCCAGCGGATTTTCGTTCGCATTGATCAGCACGGCTCCAACGGGCGGCACCTGGCGCATACGACGGGAAGGCGCTGCCTGGGCCGCGGCTTGCGCAGTCGTTTGAGCGGCAAGCGCGAAGTGCGCTTCGGTCAGAATCGGTGTGGATGCCGCCAACGCCGCATAACGCAAAAAAGAACGGCGGGAGCGGGGCGAAACGGAGGGCACGGTCGCAGGCATGATGGGCTCCTTGTCACGGCATAGCTTGCCATTTCATGGCTTTGGGTGGAGCAGCAGAGATCGATCGACATGGGGCGGCAGCCTGAATGCAATGGGCTGCTGCATGGCAACAGAAGTGGCTCTTGGAGCCTGGTGACACAGTGCTCTGGAAACTGTGACTCGACTCTATCCCAAAAGCCCGGCAAAGCCAGCGGCTTGCGAAAACTTTCGCTCTCTTATTAGTTCACCCGCACTACGAAGGAATTTGTCTGCTTGTCAGGCGCCCCGATCCAGGCCGCAATCTGCGTCGCATCCGCGCGCCCCCGGGTCACCGGATCGATGCGCACCCAATATCCCGTTTGTCCGGTGAACTCCGCCACCTTTGCCCCGCGATACCGTTCCACCAGCGCCGCTTTCAAATCCAGCGCGTCGCCGACGACCTGGAACGGCCCCGTTTGTACGCACCAGCGGCCTAGTGGGTCAGCCTGTGGATGCGGAAACGCCTCCACCCGCACCTTGGCGATCCCCGGCCGGTACAGCCCAATCTCTTTGGCCGCCACCTCGGAAAGATCCAGCACCCGGCCTGGCACAAACGGCCCGCGGTCTGTAATGCGGACATAGGTCGCTTGCCCGGTGACCAGATTTGTCACGCGCACGGTGGAGCCCAGCGGCAATGTTTTGTGTGCCGCCGTGGGCGCGTCCGCGTCATAGCGCACGCCATCCGAACCCGTGTGGCCATGGGCGTAATACCACGTCGCCAGTCCGGTTTCGGTGAAGTCCGGCTCCGTCCGCGTGTTATCGAAGAAGTCACGATTCGCGGCGGTCTCCGGGGCGGCACCGCGTTCGGGAACGTGTGATCCCGGTGCTGTGTGCCCGGACCCCCGCCCCGTGACCGCCGGCGGCGCCGGAGCGTAAGCCGTTTGGGTGTGGTGATGACAACCCGCCATCACCAGCAACAGGCAGCCGACGAACCCCAGCCCCAGGTGGCGTGCAAACGGCGGCATCTTCAGATTCGAATTCAAATTCCGCCACCTTCGGTCTTTACCCGCTCAGTCTTTACTCGCTCGGCGCTCATGTGCTCGGCGTTTACGCGCTCGGCGTCTACGCGCTCGGCTTTTACCCGCTCGGCTTTTACCCGCTCATCGTCGACCTGCTCCGCCAAACGGTGCAGTTGCTCGGCCGCCATTCGCAGCGCTGCGGAACTGTTTCGCCGCACCTCCGGCACCACTTCGTCGTCGATATACTTCACCGCACGTCGCAACTCGGCTTCCATGCGCGCTGCGGCGTGTTGCAGGTGATCCTCCACTTTGTCCTCCACCCTCAAAGGTTGCGAAGCTCGATTGAAACTAGACGTACCGACAGGTCGCGCTCTTGTTCTCACTCGAGCATGGGGTGCCGCCGTGCCTGCGTCAATGCACCGTCATGGAATGGTGCCGAGTCGGTTACGTCACGCCGCCGGCACCGCATTCCACCGACAGCTACACCGAACCCACACGGCAACCCCGGCTCGGTATGGCTCCGGTCCCTTACCGGTGCGCCGCGTGCAACCGGGCATGTCTTTCTTGCGTCACTTCAACAAAGCCCCCGTGCGGAACTTCAAGTTTCCGGCAAAATCCCGTGGGCTGGGGTGGAGTGACGATCAAGTTGAATCCTTTTACCGTAGCCGCGGACGTACGTTCCCGCATACTGATTTCCTTCGCGGTTTTCTTGCTCACCCAAGCTTCTTTGTTGACAGCCCAAGCCCCCGTGTCGCCGATACCCAGGTCGCCAGCACCCGCGGCACCGCCTGTCGTCATGGCGACCGCCCTGATCCCCACGCCTGCCCCTGTGCTGGCACAGGTGGATCAGCCGCAGACGCTCCTGACTGAAAACGCTTCTGCCGCTCCGGAACCGGTCTTACCTGCCGCGGCTCTGCCAGCCACAGTTCTGCCGGACGCCGCTTTGCCGGAAGCTCCCTTGCCGCAGGTTCATTCGGCAAACACGCCACCCGCAGCCGGCACGCCTCAGGCAAAGCACGTTGTCCCGATCAACGATCTTTTCGTCCCTGCCGGCTGGCGGGCGCAACCCATGTCCGCGCATCAAAAGGTCGTCGCCGGCGCCAAAGACCTCATCTCCATCGAAAACCTTGGAGCCATGGTCATCTCTGCAGGCTATAGCGAAGTCACCAATGGTCAACCGAACTACGGTACAGGCTCAACGGCCTTCGCCAAGCGGCTTGGTGCGGCGGCTATTCGTGAAACCTCGCAAACCGTGTTCACCGAAATCGTGTTCGCACCCTTGCTGCATGAGGACACGCGCTACTACCAGGAAGGTCCGGCGGTCAACCCTGTCCACCGCACCCTTTACGCCATCACGCGCCCTTTCATCACAAGGAGCGACAGTGGTGCCGAAACGGTAAACGGCTCCTTACTGCTGGGCTACGCTGCCGCGGCAGCCCTCACGCCGGCCTATTACCCTTCCATCAACCGTAATTTCCATGACACCGCAGCCACCTTTGGCGGCTCGATCGGTGGCGCTGCTATCGGATTTTTCGTCTCGGAGTTTTCCACCGACGTCCCTCAAGCGCTGCATCTGCGTCGCGGCGAGCAATAGGGAGCTACCGGCAGCGCTGTTCGCCCCTTTACGATGGGCACCGGGAGCATGGATCTTGGTTGCTCTTCAAATGAAAAAGCCCGGGATCTCCCGGGCTTTTTCGATCTGCACACCTTTCTTGCCGAGCGGGTCTCAAAAAATCATCTTGCATCCGAACGACGAGAGTGCGCTTAGTAGTTGAAATTTACCTCTTCCGCCTCTTCGGCCCCATAGCGGCGCAATAGATTCGGCAAGTTTTGCGAGAATGCCGCCTTCGGCATCACCGTATCGCATCCGACTTCCACCGCCTTGGCTTTCAGGTCTCCTTGGATCGACGATAGGAACCCTATAATCGAGGCGGAACGCTTCAGCTTGGTTTTCAGCTTTGGAATCAGCGTCAGCGGCTTCGCATTGGCATTGTTTAGATCGAACACGATCAACGACGGCCGGTTCTGCTCTTCGCCCTTTGTGAGTTCGGCGATCGCTTCCTTTTCGTTTTTGATGAAAGCGACCTTTACGCCCAGCTTGCGCGCCGTTTCCTGCACCTTGGCCGTGATGAACAGGTCCTCGACGAACAGATAAATGTGCGTCTGCGCATCCTCCGCAATCGGCACGGCGCGCGGTGCGTTGTGGTCGATCGGCTGGTTGTCGCCAAACTGGCGATGCCCACGCCGGCCGCGCAGCTGGATCGTAGATGGCGGTGCTTCGCCAAACTCCGGGCTGGCTTCCCGGTAGCTGTGATCCATGGGCCCCACAAATCCCCGCTCCTTGCCACCGCCGGTTTTTGTCTTGCGATGTTGTGTGGACACCAGATTGCCAAAATTATCCGGCCGGCCCCCTTCACGACGATGCGGCCGCTCATAGGAACGCTCGGCGCCGGCCACGCGTTCTCCACCAAAGCCGCCGCCATCCGGGCGCGCTTCGCCCATGGGCGATCCGTCGCGTCCGGTTCGCCGCTCGCGATCACGAAACTTCTTTTTCCAGCGCTTGCCCGGGCTTTGCGCCTGACCCTGGGCTTGGCTTTGCGGCTGCCCCTGCGCCTGGCCGTTTTTTCCATTTTGGCCCGCGCTCGAATTGCCACCGCCGTTTTGACCATTCTGACCGTTGGGGTTGGAACGGCGCTGCATCGACCCGCTCGGCGCAGCCGATCCGGCTACGGGTGCCGAGGCTGCTAAAGCCAGGCTTTCCCCTTGCATCACGATGGGCACATGCCCATTCCCGACCAGGCTACCGAAGTTGCCGGCAGGGTTGAACGGACCGGCTCCGCCATCAAACGTGACAGCACTCGCGGAGGATGCGCCATTTACGCCCGTGTCGGCAGAGCCTGCCTCAGCGCCCACCGTCCCCGTGGCGAGTTTTTTGCGCTTGCGCCGTCGCCGCTTACTGCTTTTACTCTGCCCCATCCCTGGAGCGGGCTGCCCATTCGCGCCACCGTCGTCCCCGGAACCGCTTTCAAAATCACTTCCGAAATCATGATCCGCCGCTTCACTCGCAAACTCGCGTGATGATTCCGTTACATTCTGGTCTGACATTTGCCTTTGGTACCCCTTGCCTTTGTTCCTCAACGTCGCACGCACACCGAAACGGGGCGGAGGACCTGCCGGGAACGCCGGATGAAGCGACTTTTACAACACTTACGATCTGTATGATCCTTGCATCCCTGCAACTCTCGAGAGATGAACAGCAAGCCGACGTTCGCTCAACCGTTGGCCCGGCGTTGCCGGGAAGTCGCCGTATTCCACGGCAGGCCTCGCTGCATGCACCCGGCAAACGTCGTTTGCGCCCCTTGTGTTTCCAAAATCATGGCGTTTTGGAGACACTACCGGCATCACGTCACCGAAGGTCAGCTTTCTTTACAAATATGCTCTGGCCCGGCGCGTCTCTTTCGTTATGACCGACAAAGCTCCATACGGCGGTTTGGCCGCACGGCGCTATGCCCTCGAAAAAGAACCCGCCTGAGACAACGGGTGTCCGGCTGTGTCGATAACCCCGCACAGCAGCAGCAATCCTTTGCGCTCATGGCATCGGCTCTGCCGGGACGAGCTTATCTTACGTCAAGGAGGCAAGAAGCGCAACACGTTTCTTCCAATCACTGCGGAGACGAAAACACCTTCGAAGAAGCTGCAAACCATTCCCCCTCCCCGAGAAATGGCTTGCAGCCCCAAAGGGCCATCACTGGCCTCGCAAAACGGCTTCCTTGTATGAAGCCCGCTCCGGCGGATGGCGTCCCGTAACGGACATCTCGTCTCCTGATCCGGGCGTTGAGCGTGGCGCACTGCACACCACGACACTCAAGCACAATTCCTACAAGCAACTGCTGTGCCAAACCCATATCCTGCTTTGTGGCTCGTTTCCCGCACCGGACTTTTAGCCGTTATCCGAATTCGGTAGAAGTGCGGCAGTTCACCTCCACTTTTCAGGAGAGTGAGGCCTCGGTTTGACTTGGGGGTGTTTCCGCTCTGTATAATGGCAGCAGCCAAACGTAGAGCTTGCGCCCGCGGCTGCATCTGCCGCGTTCGACCTGGCTGGCGAGGCATTGTGTGTTGCACGTGGGTATGCGGTCTGCGGCCATCTGGTTAAGACAGGCACCGTGCCATGCGGCCATATCCCTTTCCCACTGAAGCTGTAAGGAGTTCGACACCCCGCATGAACCGTTCCCTGCCCCTTACCCTGGCGCTGGCAGCAACCCTGGCCGCCCCCGGTCTTTTCGCTCAAACGGCGACCCCTGTTCCTTCCAGGGCTTCAGCTACCGCTACCGCTCCCGCTGCTGTGGTCCCCCAGGCAGTGCCGGCAAAGATCGCCATCATTGCCTTCCAACAGGCAGTGGTCGCCACCAACGAAGGCCAGCGCGCATTAGCCGACCTCCAAAAGAAATACGAACCGCAAAAAGGCAAGATCGACGGTGAGGGCTCTGAGATCACCTCCCTTCGCCAACAATTGCAGGCACTTCCCCCAAGCACCTCGGATGAGGAGCGGGCCACCCGGGAACGGGCCATCGATGCCAAGGAAAAGACGCTGCAGCGCGACGAAGAAGACGCTTCCAACGCCTATCAAGGTGAACTACAGCAGGCTTACGGCAAGGTAGCGCAAAAAGTCGGTCAAACCGCAGTGAAGTATGTGCAAGACAATGGCTTCACGCTGTTGATGAACGTCGGCGCCAGCCAATCAGCACCGGACCCGGTTCTTTGGGCTCAGCCATCCACTGACGTCACCCAGGCTGTGGTAAATGCGTACAACGCGAGCTCCGGCATCGCACCGCCGCCGCCTTCCGCGCCCGCACCGGCCCGCCGGACCGCGCCGCCCGCTGCTGGCGCCCCCCGCAAGTAACA
>CAXTRN010000033.1:0-10535 GCA_964246645.1 uncultured Acidobacteriaceae bacterium | reverse complement strand
TCCGGCTGTTACACAAACTACACAAAGCAAATGGAGGCTGAAAAGCCTCCATTTGCTTTGGAACACTGGCTCCGCTCGCTGCGCTTCACCACGCGCGGCATGCGCCATTTCGCCCCGCCCCACGCATCGCATGCACGTTCCAGATTCACGTTTTCCTCTTGCAAGAGATCCCGCCGTTTCGATCATCATGCCGATCTTCAACGCCGGCCATTTTTTGCCGGAAGCGATCGCAAGCATTGAGGCCCAGAACACCTCCCAGGAATGGGAACTGCTTTTGGTGGACGACGGTTCGACGGACGACAGCCTTTCCCTCGCTCAGCAGTACGCCGCCCGAATGCCGGATCGTGTACGACTTTTTCAGCATCCGGGTGGTGAGAACCGGGGAACCAGCGCCGCGCGCAATCTCGCCTTGCGTTACGTCAGGGCGCCCGTTACGGGTTTTCTCGACGCCGATGACGTTTGGCTGCCGGGCATGTTGCGGGCCCAACTGGCCCTGCTCGGCCAACACCCGCAAGCCGCGCTGGTCTATGCCAATGCGGAGCGCACATGGGATATGTCGCTTCCCTTCGATCCGGCTCAGGGCCCGCTCAGCCCGAATTTGCTGCCGCCACTGCTGCCGGCATATGCGCGTCCCGGGCTGTTGGCGCCTCCCAGCATCTGCAAGTGGTTTCTTCTGGACGAAACCATGGTCCCTTGTACCTGTACCGTTTTGGTGAGGACCGCCGTTGCACGCGCCGTGGGCGGCTTTGTGGAAGCCTTCGAGGATCTGTATGACGATCAGGCTTTTTACGCCAAAATCTTGCTGCGCTACCCTGTCGCAGTCAGTCAGGAATGCGTCGCCCGCTATCGTTGGCACGATGCGAGCTGCTGCGCCCAGGTTTGGCACGATAAGGAGCGCCAAGCTGCCGCCCGGACACGCTTCCATCGCTGGCTGGCGGGCTACCAATCCACAGGGCGAACTCTTCCAGGGGATTTGGATACTTCAGAGGCTTTAGCCACTTCAAGGACTCTGGACGTTTCAGAACTTTCTAATCATGTAAGTCGTGTCTGAGTCGCCTGTTCCGTCACGGTCGTCGGCGCGAGTCGCCTCACACGATCGGAGACGAATGTCGACATCGCCAATGTGCTCGACAGAAAAGCCTGTGGCCAGGTGCCGGCGGCAGCTGCTCGCCTCTGTTGTCGTTCAGATTCTGCGACACTGAAGGTGTATGTCTCCTGCTTTCCAAGTCGCCGATGTGGTCGTTCTGGGCGCCGGGGCAGCGGGCATGTTCTGCGCTTTTGAGGCGGGGCGACGCGGGCGGCATGTGCTACTGCTCGATCACGGCGACCGCCCTGGACGCAAAATTCTCATCTCCGGCGGCGGTCGTTGCAATTTCACCAACCTCCGTACCCGAGCCGAGCATTTCGTCAGCGAAAACCCACATTTCGCGCATTCGGCTCTTGCGGTCTTCACCCCGGCCGATATGGTGACGCTCGTGGAAAAACATGGGATCCGTCATCACGAAAAAACACTTGGGCAGCTGTTTTGCGATGATTCTGCACGCCGCATCGTCACATTGCTGGAGCAGGAGTGTGGTGAAGCGGGGGTGACGACGCGCTGCGGCATACGCATTCTGAATATTTCCACGCTCCCAACGCCGCACGCCGATGCTTCCCATGCCGCGGTGCTGCGGTTTCACATCGAGACCAGTGCGGGTCCAATCCGCTGTCGCACTCTGGTTGTTGCCACCGGCGGTCTAGCGATTCCGAAGATGGGCGCAACCGGCTTCGGCTATGAACTCGCACAGCAGCTCGGTCATCGCGTTGTGGCCCCGCGACCGGCACTGGTGCCCTTGGTGCTCGGCCCCGAAGCACTGGCGGATTGGGCCGACCTTGCCGGCATTTCGACAGAGGTCATTTCGCGAGTGGCGCCTTCGTCGGCAGGATCCCATACAGTGGACACCCGGGACAAAAGTAAGCGAAACGAAGCAAAGCCAAGCGGCGTCACAAGGCCTCGAAACTCTCGTAACGCCTCGTCCGCCCTGCCGTGCTTTCAGGAAAAGCTCTTGGTCACGCATCGAGGTATGAGTGGCCCTGCGATTTTGCAGATATCTTCCTATTGGCACCCTGGCCGTGATCTGCAGATCGATCTCGCGCCGGGCTTGCAGGTTACCGCTCCGTTGAAAGCAAAAAGTAGTGGCCGTGATCGCGGCGCCTTGCTCGCCGGCGTGAAACGCGTGCTCCCAACGCGTTTTGCCGAACGCTGGGTGGATGTGCACCTGCGGCAAAGCGCGGATTGGAGCAACGCCGGCCTCGATCGTACGGAAGCCGCCCTGCACGCCTGGCAGTTGCGCCCGGGCGGTACGGAAGGGTTTGCGAAAGCGGAAGTTACCGCCGGCGGCGTGGATACCCGTGAACTGAATGCCCGCACCATGGAAAGTCTGCGTGTGCCTGGCCTGCACTTTATCGGCGAGGTTGTCGATGTGACTGGATGGTTGGGCGGCTATAACTTTCAATGGGCATGGGCGAGCGCAGCCGCATGCAGTCGCAGTCTATAGTTCTGCAGCCAATAGTCTGAATGACCCCCCTTCCCGAACGGCTCTCACAAAGCCTCCCTCGGAAGGCGCACAGAGCGCTCATTGCACCGTTAGAGTGAGGTCCACCGTGTGGCTTACGCCAGCTGTTGCTCCGGTGACCACGATGTTGTATGTGCCGGAGGGTGTGGGCGTCGCCGGCGAGTCAGCCCCTCCACCGCTGCCGTCCAGAGGAAGGGTGCGCGCCGCACCGCAGCCCGCTAATCCACCGACAAAGACGCTCACAGCGAAGCAAAAGCAGATCCCAAAGCAGATCAGAGCTACGAGGCCTGGAGTGCGCCTTCCATCCTTTCCAGGCATCCGTCGACGCCGTCGCCAACCGATCCATCCCAGGGGCGCAGCGGCAAACAGAAGTTCATTCTGTCTCGGCCACAACCGCCACCGGTGCAGGTCCGCTTTGTTTGTATTGGTTTGCACGACGACCGAAACCAAAAGGGAGTTACCCAACGGTGCGGTCGCCGGGTTCACCGTGCAAAGACTGTGTGCCGGAGCTCCCGTGCAACTCAAGGCAACATTGCCGCTCAGGCCAGCCAGTGAGCTCAGGGCAAGGGGAAAGGTGGCTGTACTGCCTGTGGGTATTGTGACGCTGGTAGCGCCGTTTGGGATCAAGCTGAAATCGATGCCTGTTCCCGTGAGTGAAACGGTCTGCGTTCCGCTGGGGGCGTTATCGATCAGAGTAAGCGCACCGGTACGCACACCTGCCGCGCTTGGCGCGAAGAACAATCCAAAGGTGCACGATCCACCGACCGGAAGATCGGCTCCGCAGGTGGATGAAGCGACAGCAAAATCACCACTGATTGTGGACGATGCGATCGCTAACGCAAGACCTCCCTGGTTGGTCAGCGTAATGCTTTGAACCGGTGAGTTGAGCCCGACACCGACGTCCGCAAACGTGAGCAAACGTGGTGTAAGGGAAACACCGGGGGGCGCAACGCCGGTTCCGGATAGCGCAACCGTCTGGAAACGCACACCGTCGGTCACGCGCAACGTGCCACTTCGTGCTCCCGTAGCCGTTGGCACGAACGCAACAGCCACAGCGCACGTACTGTGGGCCGCAAGCGAGCTGCCACAGCCGTTCGCAGCCGTAAAGTCCCCATCGGTGATGGTTGCGTTGATAAGAGTCAGGGCAACATCGCCGGCGTTGGTCAGGATGACCTGTTGTGCTGCACTGGTCGTCCCGACCTGCTGTACCCCGAAGCTCAGCGCAAGAGGCGAAAGCGTGTCCGTTGCCGGGGCCTCCCCGATTCCGCTGAGTTGCGCCATCTGCGCCCCAGCGCTATCGGTAATCGTGAGCACGCCGTGGCGCGCACCGCTGGCCGTAGGCGTGAACGCAATGCCCAACGAGCATCCGGTCTGCGACGGAAGCGAGGCGCCGCAGGTATTCTGCACAATCGCGAAGTCTCCCGTAATCGAGAAAGATTGCAAGGACGCCGGATTGCCGCCGGTGTTGGAGACGGTGATGATTTCTGTGGGCGCAGTCTGATTCACGAGAGTGCTCGGAAAACCGAGGCTCAAAGGAGTAAGAACGATCGCTGCTGCCGCCGTTGCTTCACCGTTCAAAGGAACGGTGACCTGCCCACCCACAACATTGGCGTAAATGGTTAAGACGCCCGTCCGCGCACCTGCCGCGGTTGGGGCGAACTGCACGGAAACGCTGCAGGTCGCTCCGACCGCTATCGTCTGGCCGGAACACGTGTCCGTTTCTACGAAATCACCGCTGGTTATGACAGAGGCGATCGATGCGGGAGAGCTGCCGGTACTGGTCAGGGTGACAATCTGTGCGGGGCTTTGCGTGGCTGCCGGTTGCGCAGAGAAGTGCAGCGTCTGTGGTCTCGCCACAAGCTTGGGTTGCAGCAATGGGATGGCGCTCAGCAGGGGTGTCTGCCAAATCCCGCGACCATAGGTGGCAGCACGCAACATACCCAAACGGCCATCCGCCGTGGGTAGCTGCGGGCCTGCCAACAGCTCCGTAACGGGAGCGTTCGGCAGAGCGGTGCCCAAGAGACTCCAGCACTTGGAGTTGGCCGTCGCGCAAGTGGAGATCGCGCCCGTGACCCAAACACCCGAATCGAGCGCGACATACACCATATTGGCGTTGTTCGGATCGATTACCAGGCTATTCGCGGGAGCTTGCGGCAGATTTTCCGTTACGTCGGCCCAATGCGCGCCGAAGTCGACCGAACGGTACACGTGAGGATGGGGGCCAAAACCCATCACGGTGGCATACACCGTCGCTCCGGTGGGGTCATGGGCGTCCGGGACCACAGAGGATATGTCGAAACCGCCCGAATTGAAAGGAAGGCTGCTATTCAGCACCGGGTTGTAGGCGGTATCGGTCCAGGGCGTTGTGCTGTCGGCGACCTCTGCATGCTTTGTGACAAAAACATGGCCGCCCAGGGGTCCGCCCCCATCCACGGTTCCGGCCATACCCGCGTAAAGAACTTCAGAGCCGGCATGTGCCGTGTTTGCGGCATTTGAGATCGGCCCACCCGCACCCAAAGAACGTATAAATGCGCTGTTGAGGTTGCAAGGCGTGGCATCGCCATCCATTGCGGGGCTGAGCGCGTTCGCGAGGTTCCAGCCCGCACCGGTCTGTGCCGGACCACGCCACACCCGGCAGGTCGCCAGCAGTAATTCCGCTGTGTTCTGCGGATCAAGCAGGGTCGCCGGATCAAGCAGCGCGGCATCATTACCGACCTGCGGTTCGCCCACCGTTGCCGGAAAAAGGAAATCGGCGGCCGTGCAGGCATCGCCCACAGGGCAGAGCTTCAGGTTCACCCCCGCGCCGATGGAGACGTACCAGTTCATCGGGGCTGATGGGTCAAGCTGGGGATAACCGCCTTCGCCTGCTGAAAGTTGCGGCCAGGGAGGAAGGGTGCCGGCTGTGGTCGTCGCCGCCGAGCCCAGTGCGCCCAAACCCGCCAGCAACGTATCCGGCAGTGTCGGATGTTGTGCAAACCCTACTACCTCGGCCAAGGAGCCGCCTTTGGCGACGGCCCCGTTTAGATTGTCGAAGTGGCCGCCATCCGACGCAGAACACGCAGACCCCGTTTCCGCCACCCCATCCAGCGAGCGCCAGAGCCCGCCATCGTTGCCGACGTACAGAAGCGGTTGCCCTGCGCTCTGCACAACAGCGGCCAAGGCATGCTGTGCCGGCGCCACCATGGCCGGTGCGTTGCAACCGTTTCCGGCATTGGTGGTGTTCCGTAGCGTGCATGCGGCACTGCCTGCGGCGAGGTCACAGCGGTACAGGTCAAGGGTGCCCGCAAACAGTACAGTGTCCCCGCCGGTGCCCGGGGTCGCCGCCAAGGCGAGATTGTAACTACCCTGCACGATGGTGGTGGAAGCGCCGGCGACGCCCTGGCCAATCTCAAGCGCCCCGCCATCGAGTCGATACGCAAAAACCGGTGCGGCGTTGGCGCAACGGCCATTGGCGCCTGCCGTACAAAGATCTTGCCAAAGCCCGTCATCGTTGTCATTCGCATCGACGGTGAGCGCATACACATCGCCCGTCACCGGTTGCACGGCAAGCGCGCCGCGCAGGATTGGGCAATCGGGACTGCCGCGTCCATTGACACCGACGGGACAATGAGCGGTCGTCAGTCCGCTACCGGGCTGGTTGGCGAGTCGGCTCCAGGTTTGCCCATCTGGAGAACCATAATAGCCGTGGCCAGCGAGAGCTGCGATAAAAAGGCCGCGCGGCGCATCCCACACCACTGCAGTTGCAGCGTTCCCGCTCTGTGGAAAGCCGGGCGGTTCCGGGCTTTGGACGAGTTGGCTTCCGTCATAGACCGTGCTCATGCGCCAGGTCAACCCGGCGTCGCTGGAGAAGTACAGGCCCGGGACGGAACGGGCAGCGCCCGTCGCGTCGACAACATAGCCCTCGAGTGAATTTGACATGGCAGCGACAACCAAGGTGGGTGTGGCCGTGCTCCACGCAAATCCTGCAGTTGCCAGCCCGGCAAAGGAGTGCGCGCCATTGGCACCGTCCCGGGATCCGATGACAAGCGTCCAGGTTTGTCCGCCATCGACGGAACGTAGGATACCTTCGCCATAGTATGAATCCGTTGCATCGTTCGGATCGCCTGTGCCGGCCAAGACGACGCCGGTGGCGGCCGGCTGCACCGCGACCGCGCCGATGGAGAGCGAAGGCACGGTGGTGGCGCCCTCATTGGCGGAAAAAGCAGGCAAGGTGTCGGTGAGCGGCGCAAAACTCACCCCGGAAAGCGGTCCTGCGGCATTTGTGCTCTTCCAAACGCCGCCACCCGTTGTTCCGAGGTACACGGTATTGCCGGTCGCATCATTCGGATCGAGTGCGATGGAGGTGATACGCCCGGTAACAGCGCCAAAAGCGGAGGTCGTTACCGCGACCGGTCCCAACGGTTGCCAGGGAACGCTCAAGTTCGCGCTGGACACCGCCGCGATTGCCTGCTCGCCCAGATGATCTGATGAGGATTGTTGAGACTGCCGACGGTCTCCAGGAGCCGATTCTTCCGCCTGGGCACTTTTGGAAAGTGACCTGGTACGGCCGGCTAGAAATTGCTGCGTGCGCCGATGGGCCGCCGCGGCATTGCCCAAGGAGGGCGAGGCTGGCGTCGCCTGTGCCGACAGGTCCATGCTGCCGAGGAAGAGAAAAACGCACCACGCCGTTACAGCGAAGAACACCGTCCAGCCCGAGGTGCAGAGGGATGCACCTCGGGTGAACAGCACAAACCAACTTCGAATTGTGCTTGCGATAGGTCTCTGCGGCAAGCGATCGTCCTGCGTTGATCTTAAAAAAAAGCGCCGCATACCAACGGTATCGGCAAGATTGGAAAAAACTTGAGCCCGACCTGCCGGATTTTGCCGACGCATCTCCATCGAGCCCTAAGGTTGCCCTTAGGCTATCCGCGCACGGAGCGTGAAACACTCCCATGAAGGTGGGATTGGTCGCTAACGAAGGCATCAGAAAGCATCAGTAGCTGTGTCCCAAAACCGGATGCGCCTCGTAAGGGGCCTCTAACCGGCGCATTTCCTCCTCACTAAGTTTCAGATCCAGGGCGCCGAGTGCTTCGTCGAGTTGATACATCTTGCTTGCCCCAAAGATGGAGGAACTGACGCCGGGCTTGCCCATCACCCACGCCAGCGCCACCTGTGCGGGTTTCACGGCGCGTGCGGCGGCAATTTCGCACACCCGATCGACAACGTCCCAATCCGTTTCGCGGTAATACAGCCCATGGCCGAAATCGTCGGTCCGGGCGCGCGTGGTTTCCCCCTTCGTGAAGTCACGCCCATCACCACGTTTGCGCGTTCCTGTCAGGAAACCTCGCGCCAAGGGACTCCACGGAAGGCAGCCCACCCCTTCTTCCAGGCAAAGCGGGATCATCTCACGTTCTTCCTCGCGGTACACCAGGTTGTAGTGGTTCTGCATGGTCTCGAAACGAGCCAGCCCATTTGTTTTCTGAAAGTGCAACATCTTTAGAAATTGCCATGCGTACATGCTGGACGCACCAAGGTACAGCACTTTGCCGGCCCTGACTACCGCGTCCAACGCTTCACAAACTTCGTCAATGCGCGTGTTCTTGTCGAAGCGATGAATCTGGTAAAGGTCGATGTAGTCCACGCCCAGCCGCTTCAGGCTGTTATCAATCGAAGCCAGGATGTGTTTACGTGAAAGCCCGCGATCGTTGGGGGCCTCGCTCATCGGATTGAAGACCTTGGTTGCCAGGACAAGGTCCTCACGACGCGGCAGAAACTCCCGCAACAGCTTTCCCGTGACCACTTCACTTTCGCCTACCGAATACATGTCCGCGGTATCGAAGAAGTTGATACCCGCCTCCACCGAGCGCCGCACAACGGGGCGCGCCTCCTCTTCTTCAAGTACCCATTCACGCCATTTCTTCGTACCGTAGGTCATCATGCCGAGACAAAGGGGTAAAACGCGGATGCCGGTTGTGCCCAGCGGAACATAATGCATGGTTTTCTCCTCCCCACGTTGGACGCAAAATCGCAGCTCGCCCGCATGCATTACGAAAGCTTGCACCGTCGTACCCAGACCGGAAAACGTCTTTATAGGGATTGGCTGCATCTGATGGGATTGAAGACACGGGGCAAGGTGTGCCCGAGCTTCATCCCTCGTTCGCATGCTGCGCTCGTTGGGTCCAACGGCCGAAAGGAATCACATGCAGATCGCGTGCAAACACCGGGTAGCAGCGTTTGGGATCGCGCTCCCCCTGGCCCTCAGCCTCTTGACGCTCAGTCCTTTGGCACTCAGTCCTTCGGCACACGCCCAGTACAACAATCAGCAACGCCATGGGAACTTTTCGCAGGGCGTCTACGAAGGCGGACGGGGCGGCAGCTACGATCAGGGCGAAAGTTATAACAACGGGTACAGGAACAACGGGTACGGCAACGGCAACCGCACCAATAACGAGCATCGAGACTACAACCGCGGCAACGATGGCCAGTATCAGGGGCACGGCATCGGAACCGGCCGTGGCGCACTGATCGGGGGCGCGGGCGGTGCGGCGCTCGGCGCTGTTTTCGGCGGCGGATTAAAAGGCTCGCTGATCGGCGGTGCAGCCGGTGCGGGCATCGGTGCCGTTGCCGGGCATGAGCATCAGAAAACCGTCCGCCAGCATGACTATGAGCAGGGCTACGGCCGTTGATGCATCACCGTGTTCCATCCTTTGTCTACCTCTACCAGACGCCTCACAGGCGATCGATCCTTCTCGCTCGCCTGCAGGCATACTGATTTCTTTCTTCCGGAGCTGACCATGCGCACCCTTTTTGCCTCAACTGCCCTTGCTTCTGCACTCATGCTGGTCGCCGTGCCCATGGCACGTGCGCAGCAGCAGAACTCACCGAACCTTGCACCCTCTTCGGCCAGGGGCGAAACCGCGACTTCCCCCACCTGGACCCAGGATCAGTTGCTCACCGCCACTGTGCACCAGGCATGGCTGTTGAGCAACAAAAATGAGGCGACCTTTTTTGAGATGGTGACGCAACTGGCAGAGATTTCGGCAAAAAACCGTAATCTCGAGTTACCGGAATCCGCCGACGCGGGTCGTCGTGTGGGTCAGCAGATCAAGCTTGCGGCAAAAAGCGATACCGGGCAGTTGCTCTTCGCGGTGGTGGATGCGGCCGTGCGCAAAGTCGGCAAGCCCTTGCCTGTCGCTGCGGGGCAGTAGCTTCGGGGAGAGCAGCTGCGGCATGACACAACGCATCGCGCTGGCATGTGGCTACGGAAAGTCTTGCTATATTGAGGTATACCTCACTTCCAGCGGAGCCGTGCCGCCATGCATGCTTTCAGATATGGAACATCGTTGTTTCTCGCGGCAGTCTTTGCGAGTGGATCTGCTTTTGCGCAGACCGGGGGACCCTCCGCCACAGCCGCAGCGACCGAACCGGCGGATAAATATACGTGGCTCGAAGACGTTTCCGGCCCACGGGCTATGGCCTGGGTAAAAGCAGAAAACGCCCGCACAGACACCGTGCTGAAGGCCGCGCCCCCCTACGGGCCCAACTTCGATGCCGCACTGGCTGTGGCACAGGACCCGCACCGCCTTCCTGGCCCCGATCTCCGTGGCGATGAGGTGTACAACACCTGGCGCGATGCGAAAAACCCGCGCGGGCTATGGCGCAAAACCACCGTTGCCGATTACCTGACCGCTGAGCCGCACTGGAAAACCGTGCTCGACTTCGATGCGCTAGGCAAAGCCGAAGGGGTCGGTTGGGTTTCCAAGGGCACCAGCTGCCTTTACCCCGGCGATGAGTTCTGCACCGTTTCGCTTTCCGCAGGTGGCGAAGACGCGACCACGGCGCGCGAGTTCAACCTGAAAACCGGTGCCTTTGTTGCAGGCGGCTTCGTTTTGCCGCATTCCAAGCAAACGGTCGCCTGGGTGGACCGAAACACCCTGCTGGTAACGCGCGACTGGGGTCCGGGCACCGTGACGCAGTCCGGCTATCCCTTCGTTGTAAAGG
>CAXTRN010000032.1:0-23767 GCA_964246645.1 uncultured Acidobacteriaceae bacterium | reverse complement strand
GAACATAGCGACGCGCAAAAAGCCACCGCGCGGGTGAAGCAGATGGCCGAAGGAGGGAACCACAAAGCAGATAAAGAGTACCGCGGACAGCAGAAGGGCAGTCTGCGCGGAACGCCGACCGCCATAAAGATAGGCGCACATGATCCCGAGCAGCAGCGCAGAAGCCGGTGCTCCCAAATACTTCCCCGCGATCAGGGCGAGAAAGCAAAGGAAGACGGCGAAGACCTGAGCTGCGGCCGACCGCTGCTTTATCGTCATTGTGTTCAGTCCTCGTGCGTCGTACGGTCAGACGCGGATGAGTCAACAGCCCTTTACTCTTCGCTATCATCAACTCAGACAAGCAGCTGAACGCCTCGACGTCTGCCTGGAAGAAACGAGCTCTACGCGATGACAGCCGCATTGTAGAACAGGGCAATGAATGTCAATGCCTCTCATCGTGCGTTGGCAGCTCACATTAGAGTGACCGTACTTCGGCTGTCATGCCAAGACTTGTAAGCAAAAGCTGCATTCAGCTAGCGGAACATCGTTTGAGGGCCTCGCAGCCGCACCGCTTCTCGTTATGCCGCAGGCTCGGGAGGAATATTCATGTTCAGCTGAAACAGATTGTGAGGATCGTACCGGCTCTTCAGGGCCTGCAATCGCGTATATTTTCCGGTCCCGAACGCTGCGGGCACGCGCGCCTGCTGATCGCCGCGCAAGAAGTTATAGGACACCTCACCCGTGTAGACCGCACCCAGTGAGTTGAAGGCCTCCTTGGTTGCCAAGGCAAGCTCTTCAAGCGATGCATCCATCGCCGGCGAGACCAGGTGCAGGAGGAACGGAGCCTGGGGCGCGGTATAGGCGGTGGCATCGCCCCGTTCCGCACTCAACTCTCCCCCAAGCTGCTGCACTTCAATCTGCATCAGCGGCGGGATCTTCTCCTGCGCCATGCGCACCAGCCGCTCGAGCACGTCATCTGTGAGTTCCCGCAGGCACTCCACGTGTCCATACGTGGGAGAACCGATCGTCTCTGAGGCTTCATCGAAGCCGGCCATCTCGGAATATGGCCGCAGCTTTAACTCATCGAGAGCCGGCTTTTTGAACTCCGTGATCCTGCGCTGCAAGTGTTCCGCGGTAGCTTCGTCTGTATGACACACACCAAGGGCGCACGTCTCCGTCAGTCCATGTAGCAGGAAGTGCGGCTTCGGAGGCAACCTCATCAACCGAAGTGTGGTGCTTGTGTCGTTGCCCAGTTCCGCTGTCCACTCGCGATAGAAGCGGAGCACCTCAGGAGCGTCCTTTATGTGGTAGTAGGCCATGCCGCCGAAGATCTTGGTCAACGGCACGAGCCCTACGGTGAGGGAGGCGACGACTCCGAAGTTTCCACCGCCGCCCTTCAGCGCCCACAGCAGATCGGGGTTCTCGCTCTCACTCGCGGTCACCACCGAGCCATCCGCGAGCACCACGGTGGCGGACACGACGGCACGGCAAGCCGCTCCGACCTTGCGTCCGATCCAGCCCACGCCCCCACCCAAGGTATAGCCGATGACGCCTACGTTGGACACCTGACCCGAAGCGTATGCCAACCCATGCGGTTCCGTGGCGGCGAGTAACTCACCGGAGACGACGCCCGGCTCCAACGTCGCCGTCTTCGCTTTCGCGTCGATCGAGACGGCTTTCATCTCGGCCAAGCGAAGCAGAATGCCGCCGTCACAACCTTTGGCAATGCCGTGGCCTGTGTTCTGCACCGCAAGGGGAAGGCCTTGGTGGGAAGCAGTTTGGACCGTCAGACGGATGTCTTCCACGTCGGACGCGTTCACGATCACTGCCGGATGCTGGTCAATTACCTGCAGCCAAGGCGTGCGTTGCTGATCATACGTTTGTTCGCCGAACGCTACGACGCTCCCGCGAATCCGCTTTCTCAAGGACGCCCATAATGCTGATTGTTGATCTTTCGGGTGCATGCAGACCTCGCCAATGCATTGTTCTAGTCACGGGGGCCGAGCGCAACTTAAGTGTTGCGCAGATCAGGCTACCATGGGATTTTCCGCGGTGACTTCGCCGTGAGACGTCACAGAGCAGATTGGCAACGGGCGGATCACCATTTGAAGTCGCTGGTCGAGCGGACTGGTTGACGACCCGATTTTGTCGCTCGTCTCGAGCGGCACACGACAGCCGTTCAAGAACATCGCCAGCAGAGCAAAGTACCCGATAGGCCGAATCAGTTGCGTGTGCCGACCGAGCCGTAACGCCTTAATAAGCTGGACAGGGTCTCGTCCGTGAGCGTTCCTTCCCGCACCGGTTCATCGACGGCGGAGCATGCCTCCAGGTAGTCCAGCGCTAATCCTTTTCGGTTCAATGTCGTCAGCCTGAAACGTCTTGACTAACGCACGACGGCAGGAAAGCCATCGCCCGTCCCGTGAGCATCTTGGTGACATTGAGGATGGTTGGTTTGTGACTTTCGCGCATAGCCTGCTTGACGTCTTCTTCCGAAGGGAGCGGGACGGCGATCTTGCTGGTGTATGGGTTTGGTTTGCTGATGTCCTTAGCCTTTCGTGGAGTTTGGTTAAGGAAGCGCAGCGACGCTAGGGGAGCTTGTCCGGCGTGATCGGCAGGTCTCGTACGCGCTTGCCGGTGGCATGAAAGATCGCGTTGGCAATGGCCGCGGCCGTGCCGACCAAACCCATCTCTCCAATCCCTTTCGCGCCCAGCGGGTTGGCGATCAGATCCTGAGAGGAAGCAGGAGACCAGCCGGAGCGACTCCCCAACAGGCTCCCCTTCTCAACCCCCTAGAGTACGTTTTTCGACGTTTGGTGCAGTAACCCCAAATTGCACTCGCTGCAATAGCCGGCTTGCGCCCATAAGAAGATGGTGTCAGGGCTCCCGGATCGCTTGCGCGAGACGTTGCTGTCCGCCACGTCGGTGCGAAGGGGCAAGAGGGGGACATCTCCTGCGATCCTGGACGGAAGGTAAGGCTTTGGCCCAGGACAATCGACACACCTCCGATTCCTTACCTTGGCCTGATCGCAGACTGATGTGGCCATCGGGATGACGCCCCAACGCTAAGCGCCTTTCAAGGTTTAACCAAGAATGAGAGCCACATAGCTCCGGGCATCTTGAAGCAACTCGTCACGCGAAACGCCAGCCTTGGCGCGGAGCAGAAGGCCCTGCATGAGGTCAATGAGCGCGTGCGCTCGCAGCCTGGCGGTCCATGTGCGGGGCAGGTGCCCCTTCTTCATTTCCTGCCTAAACCTCTTCTCTAGAACGGCAGCGCTCGCAGAAAAGCCGTGCGCGACATAGGAACGGATTTCGCCGACCCGTTCCGATTGCCCCAGCACAGCAGCCGCCATCATGCAACCGCTCCGCGCCTCGCCGGTCGCTGTCTCTACCGTGGCTTCGCAGAAGCCGAGAACCGCCTTACGGATGTCCGGCTCCGCGAGAAACGCCGCCATCATGGGCGCGCCATACGTTTCAGCGTATCGCTCCACCGCTTTCAGGAGCAACGTGGGTTTGTCGCCGAAGGCACGGTAGAGCGCGGGCTTGGTCACGTGCACCGCATGGGCGATGCGGTTCACGTCGACCCCCTCATATCCGTGCTCCCAGAACATCTCTACCGCACGGTCCAGAGCGTCCTCTGGCCGAAAGGCTTGTGGACGTCCAGGAGAGCGTCTCGCCGTTTTTCCTACCATAACGTATGAAACTACTGCATCCTTCTGTTCTATATCGTACTCTTAGGTACGTAAAGCACGAAAAAAACACATAAGTGAGGGAACAGCATGGACCGGCTCAACGGAAAGATCGCACTCATTACAGGCGGAACCAGCGGCATGGGCGCAGCCACGGCAAAGCTTTTTCAAGCGGAAGGTGCGACGGTGATTACCACCGGCTCAAGCGAAAAGAGCGTTGCAGCCGCGAGAAAGGATCTCCCCGGCGTGGAGGTCCTCTGCTCGGACGCGAGTGATCCCGCAGCCGCCCAGCAACTCATCGAGACCGTGGCCGCCAAGCATAAGCGCCTGGACGTTCTGTTTGTGAATGCCGGCATCGCTCGTGTCGCTCCTGTTGTTCAAACGGAAGAGCGGCTCTTTGACGAGCTGTTTGCCACCAATGTGCGCGGACCCTTTTTCCTCCTCAAGTATGCAGTCCCGGTACTGTCGGAAGGCGCTTCGATCATTCTGACCTCTTCGTCTGCTGCGGTGCGGGGCATCCCGGGGCTTAGTGCCTACGGTGCCAGCAAAGCGGCATTACGATCGCTGGGGCTCACGCTCGCAGTGGAGCTTGCGCCGCAGCGTATACGGGTGAACACCATCACGCCCGGGCCGATCGATACACCGATCAGCGGGAAGATGGGGTTGACCCCGGAACAGATGGCCGCCTTCGGAGAGATGATCGGGCGTGTGCCGTTGAAGCGCCCTGGGCAAGCGGAGGAAATCGCTGCCGCCGCCCTGTATTTCGCCTCAGATGAGTCTCGCTTTACCACGGGCACAGAGCTCCGCATCGACGGCGGCACCACGGTCCTCTAAGTCGCCCTGCATCCAATTCCACACCCAACCAAAGGAACGCGCCATGCCAACGCTGCTCAGTCTGGATGTAAGCCCTCGTGGGGACCGATCGATCTCCCGCGCCCTTGGGAAACGTTTCGTGCAACATTGGCAGCAGAACAATCCCGAAGGCCGAGTGGTTTACCGCGACCTGGACGCATCGCGAATTCCGTACATGGATAACGACTGGATTTCGGGGGTGTATGCACCACCTGACGTGCAACGAACCCCCGACATGCAGAAGGCGCTGGCGCTCTCGACCGAGCTGATCGCCGAACTGCAGGCCGCCGATGTGCTGTTCATCAGCACGCCAATGTACAACTTCACCGTGCCTGCCGTTTTGAAATCGTGGATCGACTATGTGATACGTCCCGGCTTCACGTTTCGTCTCGCCCCAGGTTGGCCAGGGATGCTGGAGAACAAGAAAGGGAAGCTGATTGTGGTGTCGCGCGACAGCTACGATGCAGGCCAGCCGAGCGAGGCCGCCGACCTGGTGACCCCAGTATTGCGCAAGGCGCTTGAGTTCATGGGTATCCATGACGTGGAAGTGGTGCGCGCGGGAGGTAGCCTGGCCGTCAACCAGGGTAAAATTCGCTTGGAAGATCACCTGTTGACCTTCGAAGCTGCGGTCGCCAAACTGGCCGCCAACTGACAGCCACGGAATCTTTCAATAGCTTTTCAGAATCGTTACACAGGCGTTCACCTGTTACCGGAGAAAGCTCATGACCGACACAAACGTCTTCCAGCATGGAATGGCAGAAGTAGAACCAAATGTGCAGTTGCACTACGTGGAAGTGGGGTCGGGTCCGGAGACCATGGTCCTCATTCATGGCTATCCTGAAACATGGTGGGAATGGCGTCACGTTATGCCGATCTTTGCTGCCGCTGGATACCGGGTGATTGCGGTCGACTATCGAGGGGCCGGCAACTCCTCAAAGCCTGCAAGCGGCTATGACAAGCGAACGATGGCGCAGGACATTCATCGACTGTTGGCAGATCATTTGGCAGTAACTGCGCCGGTGATTCTGGTGGGCCACGATATCGGGATGACCGTGGCCTTTGCGTTTGCTGCTCTGTACCCAACCACCGTGAAGAAACTCGTTCTGGTCGATGCGATTGTGCCGGGAACCCCGACGTTCAAGCGCTTTTTGACCACGGGCAAACTGCGCAACTCGAACCTCGCCCACTTCTTCTGGCATAACGCCAGAAACAACATGGCGGAAACCCTGACCGCCGGCCGCGAACGCGTGTACATTCAGGATTTCTTCGACAGGATTGCATTCAACCTCGGTGCATTCGGTCCGGAAGTCATTGACCGCTACACGATGCATTACGCTGGTCCCGGCGGCATGAAGGCGGGCTTCGAGGTGTACCGCGCCTTTGATCAGGACGGGGAAGACAACGAGGCCTGGCTAAGCACTTCGGGACGACTCAAGATGCCAGTGTTGTTTGTTGCCGGAGCCGAGAGCTTTCTTGGAACCATGCCGGACGTTGTGCTCAACGAGATCGCCGAAGCCGGTAGCACCACTCTCATTCCGAGGAGTGGACACTACCCGCCAGAAGAAAATCCGGAGGCTTTTGCGGCCGCTGTGCTCCTCTTCGTAAAGGGCGAGTAGCCTAGGCTGGCGGGGTTGGTGTCCCACAAGCCGCACTGGCAGGGGATGCACCTCGTAGCCGGCCACCATAGAACATTCGGTCCGGCGGTCCCGATCCGGACTGGAGATCTTTGCAATCTCCGGCGTGGAAGCACTGGCGCTCTGGATTGCAACGCTTCGTGACTTTTATCGCCACCAAACGTGGAGTTGCAGCGGCACTGCATTCAGGCGATCCGGCCTACTCCGCTTTGCCGGGTTCAGCAAGCATCTGCTCACTGCGTTTAGAATGTTGCTGGATTCCGCAGTTGCTGCCAAAGCCGTGCGGGGCACTGTCTAGGCCGGCGACCTACTCAGTGCAGTCGGAACGCTTTGTCGAGGTTCACAGGATGCAGACCTGACCTGCGCAAGGAAGAGGACAGAAGTCCTGGTCGCTGGTCTGCGTTACCGGGCAAGCAACAAGTAGATCCGCAAAGCCCTTCCCGAGAGGACGACCTGTCCACATCACGCGATGGTTGGGTTTACCCCTGATATGGCTGCATACATTTGATGAACTTATGGTGGACCCGGACCGAAAAACCTTTAGCCGAGCCCGCGCGGACGATGACCTACTCCTTCTGGCTCGCATCGCGTTCCAAGGTTTTTGGAAGAATGACTAGTCCGAGTGTCTCGGCGACCCGAGGGTCGTGGGTAGTGAGCTTGCTTATCGACCTGGTGAAGGGTGACGAAAGCTTCCTTGTGCGAGTCACCGCGGTCCAGACACCGCCGCCGTCGCGATCTCCGGGTAAGTCGCGGTGAGCGCCTCAACTTCCGAGGTCTTTTGAGCTGCGGCAAGGCGCTCGATGTTAGTCACGGTCCAGCGCACAAGGGGATAGATATGGCAAAGCATCTCTCGTCCAAGGTCTGTCAGCTCGTATTCAACACGTGGCGGCACTTCCGCAAAGACCGATCGCTTCACAAGCCCACCATGTTCCCCCTGCCTTAGTGTCTTCGTAAGCGACTTCTGGCTGACGCCTTGAACCTGCTCCATCAGGCGGCTAAAGCGCAAAGGCTTATCCGACGCGTCCAGAACGGCGAGAGTCCAGAGGGTCCACTTCTCCGCGAGTTGACTGATGATCTTGCGCGCAAACTGCTGCTGGCACGTAGTGAGCTGTTCACAAAGTGAATCTGCCTCGTTCCAGTCAATCTTGCTCAATCGTTACCTCCGGTTCCCTACACGCAACAAAGGTGCCTTATTGCGAAAGGATACAAGGACTTTCATACTGAGCTTGAGGTGCCTAACCGGCACCAGCAGAGGGAGGCAGGGGTGGCGACAGTTTTTGGAGCGAAGTCCACGGCAGATGAGGTGCTTGCAGGAGTAGACCTGCGCGGACAGCGAGTTCTCCTGACGGGCGCTTCCGCAGGAATCGGTCAGGAAACAGCGCGAGCACTGGTTGCCCGAGGCGCTGCTGTTACCGGCACTTCACGCGATCCAGAAAGCTCCCATGCAGCCGCCAAAGCGATCGAAGCAGCAGCGGCGTTGGGTGGCAGCTTCAGCATGGTGAAGCTCGATTTAGCGTCGCTGACCAGCGTTCGCCAGTGCGCCGACGATCTACTCAGGGTTGCAGCGGGGTTCGATGTCGTTCTCGGCAATGCCGGCCTCATGATCGGGCCAAAAGCCTTGACAGAGGACGAGGTAGAAGCTCAGTTCGGTACCAATTTCCTCGGCCATTTCCTCTTGATCAATCAGATCGCGAAGCTGATCAAACCTTCCGGGCGCATCGCGCTGGTATCCTCGGCGGGCCATCGTCGTTCCGATGTCGATCTGCTGGATCCGAACTTCACGCATACGCCGTATGACGAGTACATCGCGTATGGACGTTCAAAGACCGCAACAATTCTTCTGGCAGTTGAACTGGATCGCCGTCTTCGCGCAAAGGGCGTCCGAGCCACAGCATTGCACCCTGGCGCAATCCAGACTGACACCGTGCGGAAGATTATTGACTCTCTTGGAAATGGAAAAGAAGCGGCGCTCGCGTCTTTCCAATGGAAAACCGTTCCCCAAGGGGCAGCAACAACCGTCTGGGCAGGACTTGTCGCGCCAGCCTCCGAGGTTGCAGCGCGCTACAGCGAAGATTGCCATGTTGCTGACATCGTGGACGATGCCAAACCGCAGACCGGCGTTCGTTCCTATGCCCTGGACACTGAAAGAGCCAAGGCACTTTGGGCGTTAGGGGAAGAGATGGTAGGGGAGCGCTTCCCCATGCTGAACCAATGAGCAAATGGACCCTGGCGCAGAGTGTTGCTTACCCGTGCTCGAGGGGAAGAGGGTCTTGGTCCTGAAGGAGCTGTGTTGTACCGACAAGTCGCACAGTCGTCACTTGCGCCCAGGAGTCCTTTCGCGCTGCCTCGCGATTCATCAATTTCCACTATCCGCGTTTGTCATCACTTAGCAGGACGGCTCAATTTCACTGCTCGTGAAGCCGCGATGGCGTGGATGTTTGTTGAGGCCCACTTTCGAAGTGAAATGAGCAGTGCGCGAAGACTGAGGCCGAGTTCGGTCAATTCGTAGTCAACGCGCGGCGGGATCGTAGGGTACACGGTACGACTCACGAGCCCATCCTCCGTAAGCCCTTTCAAGGTCAAAGTCAGCGTACGCTGCGAGATATCGCCGATATCCCGGTGGAGTGCACCGTAGCGCATCGGTCCATCGGAAAGCGCGGCCACAATCATGATCGTCTACTTGTCGCCCACACGGGCCAGGACCTCGACCATCGCTTTCCAGTCGTGATCACGAAGGTGGTGCTCAATGCCTCGGGCGAACGGGCATTTACTACGACGATGAAGGTCACCCGATGCTCGCGTCCGCGCTCGTACGGACCCGAGCTTTACGGCCTGTGTCGTCGCGGGGACGTGCGCGCTGTTGGCTACAAAACCATGCTGAGAGGGTTTGTGCGGCTCCATCCGAAGATGGTAGTAGGATGCCGCATAGGGTGGGTTAGCCCCGAACCCTGGACCACTCGGGTTGGGAATCGCATCAACGACCGTCAGCGGCGTTGATGAGGCCTAGCAGATGTTGGACAAAGCTGTAGCTTTCGAGGACAGGAGATGAATTGTGATCGAATCGTTCACCCCTGCCTTCTCTTTTTCTGCCTGGGAAGATCTGCGATTTCGCCTCAAGCAAACTCGCTGGCCCGATCAGATTCCGAACTCCGGCTGGGAAAATGGGTTCAACCGTGAGTTCCTGATGGATCTCTGCTTATATTGGAGCGAAGGCTTTGACTGGCAGGCGCAAGTGGACCGGATTCCGGCACTCCCTCACTACCGCTTTAACGCGAGGGAAGGTAAGGTTCATTTCCTGCATGTCAAGGGAAAAGGGCCTGCTTCCATACCGCTCGTCTTGACACATGGATGGCCAGGGTCTTTCCTCGAAATGCTCGAGATCATCCCTCTTCTCACCGATCCTTCCGCAAACGGACTCGCTACCGAAACCTGCTTCGACGTGGTTGTTCCCTCTTTGCCCGGTTTTGGCTTCTCCGATCGGCCACACGTCCCAGGAATGAACTCATTTCGTGTCGCCGAGATTTGGGTCGAGCTGATGCAGGCGTTGGGGTACAACCGCTTCGCTGCGCAGGGCGGAGACCTCGGTGCCGGGGTAAGCACTGCCCTGGGATTGCGGCACAGCGAGCACCTGCTTGGAATACACCTCAACTACATTCCCGGTTCCTACCGGCCGCATCTGGCGCCAGATGCAGAGATCACGGTGGAAGAACGCCAATTCTTATTCGATGCCGCAGGTTGGTATGACCAGAACGGCGCCTATGCACACCTACAGGGAACAAGGCCGCAGACACCGGCGTATGCACTAAACGATTCTCCTGCAGGATTGGCAGCCTGGATTCTTGAGAAGTTTCGGGAATGGTCCGATTGCCAAGGCGATCTGCTCAGTCGGTTTTCAAGGGATACCTTGCTGACAAACGTGACCCTCTACTGGATGACGCAGACTATTTCTTCCTCATTCCGCATGTACCAGGAGGGAAGACGCAGCCCCCTCCACTTTTCCTCGACCGATTACGTCCGGCCGCCGTGCGCGGTCGCCATTTTCCCAAAGGAAATCGTCATGCCCCCTCGAAGCTGGGTAGAACGTGGCTACAACGTGACACGCTGGACGACGATGCCCAGAGGCGGCCACTTCGCTGCCTCTGAAGAACCGTCAGCCCTGGCCTCTGACATTCACGAGTTCTTCCGCGAATGCACCATTAATCTTCTAAAGGTCGGCTAGGAAAGCAGATACAAACAGCGTTCCACGGCAAGTTCCCAGGATTGGTAACGGGAAGTCGCATACTCGAGTGATCCGGTTACGTCGTCATAAATGACGGTTGTGATGTCTACCCTCAGCTTCCCACAACGGCGTTATTGGGGACTTACCGTTTTGGGCTGAACATTTCTCACGAGGAGATGGTTCCGGCAGTTAACGCTCCGTGCTGATTCGTGACCGAAGAAAGGCTTGAAGCTGCTGGTCATTCGCGTTTGGCGGAAGCACAGTACTGAAGCTGGATTGCACCCACCGGATCATCTCAGTCCTGTACGGCGGATTACCCTCGATCGCTTCCAGCAAGAAGCGGAAGCTTGCGGGTCGATCATGCAACGCGAGTTGTTCGGCGGACTGTGTGCGTACCCAGACATAAGGTGATGAAGAGACCGCCTTCTCCAAGTAAGGGAGGGCCGCGTCGCCGTATCCTTTCACCAAAGAGTACGGCAAACTGCTGCGGTCGGCCCCACGAGGATCTGGATCACCTGCATTTGTGAGGAGTGCTGCGAGACGCGGAAGGTCTGCGGATCGGGGATGCCACGTGAGCGCGATTCTAGCTTGCTCGGCGGAACCATCGGTGCGTTCCGCAATGCGCTGCAGAAAATCATGGGCGCGAGGTGAGGACACGGACCCGAGGTACACAGCAAGTTCGTGAACGACGCTAGCGTCCCCGCTTGCAATTACACTCGGGGCGGACTCAAGAACTTGTTCGTCGGCATACGCTTTGAGCTCTGCATCGATAGGCCACGCGTGGTTGGGAACATCAAAGATGAAATTCAGCAGCGTAAAGGCAGCCGCTCTCTGCGACGGGTGAGGCGACTTACGTAAGTACCCGGCAGTGGCGTGAACAACGCGAACCTCCTCCGACTCTGTCCAACCAGAATGATAGGTAGCGAAAGAGGCAATCGCTTGGCTAGGGCCGTTGTGCACTATGGAATCGACGACAGCAGGACGTACCTCCGAAAGCGCGAAGTGCTCCAGCCCAGCCGCGGCCATTCCGGAGACCATGGAGTCTTCAGCTTGCAGGTAATTCACAAAAGCCTTAAGGACTCGAGCATCAGGTACCCCGGCCAGCAGCGAAGGAAGGAAGTCGCCGGCCAGTAATCCCGGGCTGTCGGGAGGCTGCGCAAGAAGGGCAGAGAGCCACCTTTCATGCTGCTCAGGCGTCGACTTAAGTACCTCGAAGTCGACCCAATCGGATACTGCTTTGGAACTCAGCTCCGTCCACTGAACTGAGTAGCTTCCTGGAGTACTGATGTCGAACAGGGCGTGAAGGGGAAGCCGATAGGGAGGTGAACCTGAAGGCGCCGCAGACCCGCAAACAATGCCACCCAAGTTTGCCGTGCTGCGTATCGAGAGTGGCAATAGTGTCACTCCGTTGTGCTTCAGTTCAATCCGGTTGCAACCGACGTCTTCCATTGCTGCGTGGAATGGATAACGGACGTTCTGCACCGGGCCAGAGGTGGCTGTAACCCAGACAGGCTCTCCCGAGTAGGCAGGTCGAGTGACCTCGATATGGAGGGGAACAGGTGTAACGGGAGAAGCAATGGGGAGCTGAGCCGAGACTGCAAACAACAGGAGTGAGACTCGATGAGCTAGGTACATAGCTGCCTGCGATCCGATTCGGAGATCCTTGCGGCCTTGAGATCCATATCTAACGTTAGACACCGATACAGATCGGATTGATCCCGGCTCTCGGTCTGCACTCGGTCGCTCGACCGGGTTGGTAATGGCGAGTCGCATTATCGCCGGTAATCCCGCCCGTCGCCACAAAACGACTGTTTGTGGCGGCGTACAGGGTCACTTCCCACAACGGGGTTTAATCACTCCTGGCCACTATTGCTTTGCTCTGAGCCATTCGTTTCGACACTGTCGTTCGCTTTTTTCGTCAGAATTGCTCCTGCGATGAACCGGAATAAATGCTCGGCCCGGGGCGCGAGGGATGGCTGGTCGTAGACCCAGGCCAGTGCTCCAACCAACGCAAACAGGTCAGTACCCTCCAGATCGTTTCGTGCCAGTCCCGCTTTCTGGGCGCGGTCGAGAAGCTGCGCGCCTGCCGCTCGCATGGTGACGCACGAAACGTGCAGCGCAGACTCCTCGTCGGCAATGGCAGCGGCCATGGAGACTACAACACCGCGCGGACGGTGTGCCACGGCAACCACGTCACGAAGCCACGAGACGAGTGCCTGTGCGGGCGAACCCGATCTTTCGAGGACCCCGGCCTTTACAGTGAGTTCGTCGAAGCTGGCGCGGAGCAGGGCCTCGAGGAGTGCCTCCCGTGTTGGGAAATGACGGTACAGCGTTCCAAGTCCCACGCCTGCTCTGCGTGCTACATCGCGCAGTGACGCATTCACGCCCTGCTCGTCAATGACGGTGCGGGCGGTGGCAAGGACATGGACGTAATTTTTTTGGGCATCGGCGCGCATAGAAGATCTTGACAAGCGGAGCACTGCTCCGTATACCTAATAGGAGCGCTGCTCCGGTTATTGTACTTGATCAGCCTTCCAGGAGAAAACCATGCCAGCAAAGACGATGCATGCGGTTCGGCAGCACGAGTTCGGAGGCCCCAAGGTATTGCGCTACGAGGAAGCGCCAACCCCGGTATTAAGCGCAGGCGAGGTGCTCGTTCGCGTCCGTGCGGTGGGCATCAACCCTCCAGACTGGTACCTGCGCGACGGCTTCAAGATGCTTCCGCCGGAATGGCAGCCGCCGGTAGCGATGCCGGTCATTCTCGGAACGGACATCTCGGGAGTTGTCGAGGCGGTCGCCGAAGATGTGAAAGGCTTCGCGGTCGGGAACGAAGTGTACTCGATGGTGAAGTTCCCAAGCGGGCTCGCCGGCGACAGCAGGGCCTACGCCGAATACGTCAGCGTGCCCGCATCGCAGGTTGCACGGAAGCCTGCCGGCATCGACCACGTTCATGCTGCGGGAGCGCCCATGGCACTGCTGACGGCGTGGCAGTTCCTGATTGAGCTTGGTCATACCGAACCGAATCCCCTTCAACCAAATTTGCATCAACCGGTGCCACTGGAAGGCAAGACGGTGCTCGTGAACGGGGCCGCCGGCGGCGTAGGGCACTTCGCGGTGCAGTTGGCCAAATGGAAGGGCGCGCGTGTCATCGCAGTGGCTTCCGGCAAGCACGAAGCAGTTCTGCGCGACCTTGGCGCCGACGAAATCATCGACTACACCAGGACATCACCCGAAGATGTTGTTCATGATGTCGATCTTGTCCTTGATGCGGTTGGCGGTCCGGCAGCGAGCCGCTTTCTGAAGACGATCAAGCGTGGTGGTGCTCTCTTTCCGGTAAATCCCGTGGGCTTCTCTGGCGGAAGGGAAGCGGCAAGCCTGGGCGTTACCGTTTCGGCAACCCAGGTTCAATCGAACGGCGCACAACTGGAGGAAATCGGGCGTTTGCTGGATGCAGGTATCCTTCGCGTCGTCATCGACAGCACATTCCCTCTTGCAGACGCGCGGAAAGCGCACGAACGTGCCGAGCACGGGCACATCCAGGGCAAACTCGTACTCACAGTCGCCTAATTGCAAGAGGTCATTGCAAATTCGCATGATGGGAAGTGATTCGGCCCAGGCGGGTTTTCTCAGGGCCGACCCCGACCAACTTCCCACAACCGCGTTTCTCGGTACTGATCGACCACACTTACCGTCGTTCCAACGAACTGGGCTCGGCACAATGGGGGTGCCGAGCCCAAGGTCAAGCACATTGTCACTCAGGAGCACTGCAACACCGGATCGGGGTACACGGCGAGGCCGTGCGTGCATGACCGGACCTTTGCCTGCGTGCAGATGGTCAGCGGCAAATAACCATGATCAGATACGGCCCAGGCCACTGACATACGCGAGCATAAGGGCCTTGAACTCCGCCGTTACAGCGTTCTTGTCCTTCGCCGTGACCTGCTTGTACAGGGCTAGCATGCCTTTCATCAATTGCACGATCACCTGGGCGCTCAGGAAAGCTCGCTCTGGGGTCACCGACGGTTTTGTTTTCCGTAACGCGTCCGCAATCGTTCTGCGCAGCGGTTGCCGCGCCTCTGCGGTCCGCGCGTAGCCGATGGGCGCCGTCAACAGGGGCAAATATGCCGGGTGCGCCCGCACAAAGGTCAGAATGCCTTCAATGAATACTTCGCTCAGTTCGCGTTCCGTCATGGTCCGCGCTCCGCTCAGTACAGCAGTCCAGTGAGCATCGGCCTGCTCCACATACTCAGACAACAACGCCAGAGCGACTGATTGTTTGTCGGGAAAGTAGTCGTACAACGTTCCAATCGACGCCCCCGCCTCTTTCGCGATGGCCATCATGGGCACAATCTCGTACCCCTGCTCGCCGATCAACCTGGCGGCAACCTCAAGAAATTTTGCGCGACGCTGCGTGGCCCTGGCCTGTTGCGGACTGCGGCGGCTTGCACTTGCGGAAGTTGAGGACATGCTCATATAGTAGGACACAGAGAGAAGTTGAGCATACCCTCAACTAGGTGCGGCCCATGACCCTTCGAATCGATCCCGCAAAAACAGCACTTGTTCTTATAGACCTTCAGCATGGCATCGTCGGTATGCCCGTCCAGCCTCACCCTGCCGATCGGGTGGTCGATACCTGCCGACGCATGGCCGACGCTTTCCGCCAGAAGGGCGCGCCCATCGTGTATGTGCGCGTGGATCTTGCGGATATGCAGCCTTTGGCGGCGGACAGGTCTCATCGCGATCCGAACGCGAGCTCCCCGCCTCCGATCGCCTCTGAGATCGTTCCGAATGCCGGTTTCCAGGAAGGCGATCTGCTCATCACCAAGCGCCATTGGGGCGCCTTTGGCCCCAGTGGACTTGAACACACGCTCAAAGAGCGCGGCGTGGACACCATCGTGCTCGCCGGTTTGGTCACGAACTTTGGTGTGGAAAGCAGCGCGCGCCAGGCAGTCGCCTACGGCTTCCATGTTGTCGTCGCCGAAGACGCATGCTCGGCTCTGGACACAGCCGCTCACCAGTTCGCTTTCGAATCCATCTTTCCCTGGATGGCCCGGGTCAGAACGGCACAGGAAATCATCGATGCCCTCGCTTAAGCTCGGACAGGACAGCAAGCGAAAGGCAGTCCATCCGGACGTCGTCCTCGGGATCTGCTGCATGAGCCTGCTGATTGTCGGCATGGACGTAACCATCGTGAACGTGGCGTTGCCCTCCATCCAGCGTGATCTCCATACGGACATGGCAGGGATGCAGTGGATTGTCGATGCCTACACCCTTGTAGTTGCCAGCCTACTCATGCTTTCCGGCTCGCTCTCCGACCGCTTCGGCCGCCGTCGCGTCTTCCAACTCGGCCTCATTCTCTTCACCTCCGGATCGCTCCTGTGCAGCCTCGCCCAGAGCACGGCGCAGCTTGTGGCTTTTCGCGCTGTGCAGGGGCTCGGCGCTTCCATGCTGAACCCCGTCGCGCTCTCCATCATCGCCAATGCGTTTCCTGATTCCAGGGGCCGCGCCCGCGCCGTCGGCATCTGGGGAGCAGTCGCCGGAGTCTCCCTTGCCCTCGGTCCGCTGGTCGGCGGCGCGCTCACGCAAACTATCGGCTGGCGCTCGATTTTCTGGATCAATCTGCCTATAGGCATCGCCGCGGTCACTCTTGCGGCGGTCTTTGTTCCCGAATCTAAATCGCCCCGGGCACGTGCGTTCGATCCTGTTGGGCAGGTGCTCCTGTTCGCTGGTATCAGCGCTCTTGTGTATTCCGTGATCGAGGGCCCACGTATCGGCTGGCGTTCCCCGTCGATCCTTGGGCTGTTCGCGATGACCGGGGTGATTCTTGCCGTTTTCTCTGTCTATGAACCTCGACGGAAAGAGCCTCTTGTTGACCTGCGTTTCTTTCGGAGTGTTCCTTTCACGAGCGCTACGCTGCTCGCGCTCTGCGTGTTCGCTTCCTTTGCCGGCTTCCTTTTTCTGAACGCTCTCTACCTGCAGCAGAGTCGTGGCCTTTCAGCGTTCCGCACGGGACTGTGCACGCTTCCGCTAGCTGTAGCGATGATCGTTTCCGCCCCGATCTCCGGCCGTCTTGTGGGTAGCCGGGGCGCACGCCCATCGCTGCTCATTGCCGGCGGCGCGCTTACGTCTTCCACGTTGATCCTTTGCACGCTTTCTCTCACGACACCGCTCCTGCAGCTTCTGGCGGCGTATGCGCTGTTTGGTCTCGGGTTGGGCATGGTCAATCCTGCCATTACCAACAGTGCCGTGGCCGGCATGCCTCTTTCTCAAGCCGGAGTGGCCGCCGCGATCGCCTCTACCGGCCGACAAGTGGGCGCAGCCCTGGGCGTTGCGGTTGCTGGAACGGTTCTCAACGCCCGCCAGTCTACAACTGGCGGTTTTGCGCAGGCGACCCACCCGGTGTGGGCTATCATGACGCTCTGCGGCGTGCTCGTTTTACTGGTTGGCTGGAGTTCGGCAACTACCTGGGCTCACAACAGCGCGGCTGCAGTAGCGTCTCTCCTTCAGGAATAGCCCCAGCAACGGTAATGGCAATTAAAGGCGCTCTCCTCGCTTGTCAGCACAAGGAGCAGCGCGGGTCTATCGTCCAGCTGAATTCAGCTGACGGTACGTAGCTCAGTCGTTCTTTGGCGGCCAAGCCGATACTGGCGAGGAGAGTGCCCCATCGCTTTCTTGAATGCCGTACTGAAGGCAGCGTCCGACTCATAGCCGACCGAATGGGCGATTCGTAGGATGATGTGGGATGTCGTTCGTAGCCGGTCGGCGGCGATGTGCATCCTCCAGTGCGTGAGGTACTCCATGGGACTGATTCCTGCAACCTGCTTGAACCGGCTTGCGAAGCCGGAGCGGGACATGCCGGCAGCCTTCCCAAGTTCCTCCAAGCTCCAACGACGTGAGACATCACCGTGCATGGCGGCTATCGCTGCAGAGATTTGAGGGTCGGCCAGGGCAACGAGCCACCCCGCTCCTGCGCCCCGTTCAGAGGCGACGTGCAAGCGCAGCACCTGAATCAACATGATATGAGCCAGGTGCTCTGCGATAAGTGAAGCCCCTGGCCCTCGTTCCTGAATCTCCCGTTCAAATCGGTCGAGAGACCAGCGAAGCACGGATGCCTGATCCGAGGATTCACAGGCGGCCACAATTGGGGGGAGGCTGTCGAAGAGTGCGCCTGCCTGTTCTCCTGAAAATTCGAAACGTGCTCCCACGAGGGAGAAGTCTCCACCCCCATTGCAAACGCCGGTGCGGTTGCAGCCCCCTGTGTAGACCGCTTCAGCGGGTATTTTCGGCAAAGAAAGGTCACTCGCCAGAACAAAGGGTCGGCCGCTCGGAAGCAGGAAGCAGTCGCCCTGTTCCAGCTTCTGAGCTTCACCGTCACCCTCAACGGCGATCCAGCAGGAGCCTTTCGTGACCGCGTTGAACTTGATGTACTGATGCGCTGGAAACTGTATCGCCCAAGCCCCTGCAGCATCCAGACCGGCGGACACGTAGGTTTGCGGCTTCAACAAAGCGAGTACGTCGGACAACGGTTCCATCTTTATTGGACGATGGAGCAAGAACCCTGGATTCTCTCGAATGCAGCGTCCCCTACAGCAGGACTACTCTCAGAAGAGTTCTGTAGGGCCGAACACCGCGGATTCCGCAAAGAGGCACACGTGGCTGCAACCACAAGGGTTCGGATGGACGATCTTCGAGACATTTACACGCGCTACCTGGCCTGCGGCAATGAGCGTCGTCTGTCCGAATTAGCTGAAGGAATGTGGTTCATGCTCAATCTTCCTTCCACTCAATCTCAATGACAACCTTCACCTGTGAATGCTGAGTGAACGAAAGGACTACGCCTTGCCGCAACGTACATGGTTCATCACGGGAGTAAACAGTGGCTTCGGCCGCATCATGACAGAGCATCTTCTGGAGCGCGGCGACCGGGTTGCCGGTACGGCTCGCAAACTGGAGCAGATGGACGATCTCAAGTCGAAATACGGCGAACAGCTATGGCTTTCCTACCTCGACCTGACGGATGCCCCTGCTATCCGCAGCGTCGTGGACGCGGCTTTTTCTCGTTTCGAACGGATTGATGTCATTGTGAACAATGCCGGGTATGGGCTTTTCGGAGCCGCGGAAGAGGTGAGCGACGATCAGATCCGGCATCAGATCGACACGAATCTTGTCGGCTCCATCCAGGTAATCCGTGCAGCGTTGCCACATCTCAGAGCCCAGGGCGGCGGCCGTGTTCTTCAAGTGTCCTCAACGGGAGGTCAATTTGCTTTCCCAACATTCAGCCTGTATCACGCAAGCAAATGGGGCATTGAAGGATTCGTCGAGTCTGTCGCTCAGGAGGTCGCTCCTTTCCACATTGCTTTCACGATCGTAGAGCCGGGCGCGACAGGAACGAACTTCGCTTCAGGGATGATCAGTCCTCCGGTTATGGACGTTTACGAGAACACTCCCGTAGGCGATGTACGCCGAGCCGTTGCCAACAACGCCTTCCCAATGCCGGGCGATGCCGTCAAAGTCGCTCTTGCGATGATCGACTCTGTCGACATCGATCCGGCTCCTCTTCGGTTGCCTCTCGGAAGCGACACCTATACGCTGGTACGCGGAGCCTTGCAGCAACGACTTGCTGCTCTCGATGCGCAGAAAGATATTGCCCTTTCCGCAGATAAATATCCTCTTACCGCGTAGCTTCGATCTTGCGATGATCGACTCTGTCGACATCGATCCGGCTCCTCTTCGGTTGCCTCTCGGAAGCGACACCTATACGCTGGTACGCGGAGCCTTGCAGCAACGACTTGCTGCTCTCGATGCGCAGAAAGATATTGCCCTTTCCGCAGATAAATATCCTCTTACCGCGTAGCTTCGATGACCGTGGGGAGGATGCTCCACGACTTTTGAAAGGCACTTTAGAAGAGCCGAGGGGAGGCGAAGAGGTACTTTCCATTCCGAAAAGCTTCGCGCTCCTTTGCTCTCTTGAGTACGCAAGAAACAAGCTCTGCATAACCTCCCTCGAAGAGGACGTTGGAGATGAATTTCTCAGTCAGGTGATGGATGCGTTATACAACAGAGCGACATCGTCTTAAGGTGGGTTGATGATAGGTCTGCTTCTTGGCTGGGTTCAATCTGCTAGTGGAGAGGTCGGACCACTGCCAGGCACACAAGATATGAAGCAACTGTTTTCTGCAGCTGATGTGGTGTGCTTGTGTACAGTTTGCTGCATCGGAAATGATTGAACAAAATCATAGCGGCGGTACTGGACCCGTAACAACTACAGGTTATAAAGCATTAGTCCAAGTAGATACGGTAGACAAAGGGCCATCGCTTCGAAGCCTTACGCTACGCTTTACAAGCCAGCAGCCATCATGTTTTGCTTTAGTGCTGCCCGTGTATCTTGCCGGGCTCGGCGACGGAGCATGGGTGTCCGCTGCCGCAGGCACGGGCGTAAGTAGATGCTGCTGCAGATGGTCGAAGCAGTCGTTTAACGCCAGTACAGGCGAGAACGCAGGCTCGTTGCGGGCCTGGCAACAGCAAACGCAGATTCCCTGCGGGAATGACAATGGGGCGTTGAAGAGGAACGCGGACTGCTATGGGAACGACAACAGCAAACGCAGATTCCCTACGGGAATGACAAAAGAAGCGTTGTGGGAACTTTGCAGGGTCGACAGGTGATGATTTGGACGGCGCATTGAAGCAGCTGTAAGAGGCAGTGCTCCTGTTCTTCCGCATACTTTCCGTATCCTTTTCCGCATCAAAATCAGCATGACCCGGGGTGTTTCCTTTTGGGGCGTTCGGGGGCAAGCTGAGAAGATGAGTTCGTTTTATGAGCAGGTGCGGCGGTTGGAACCGACGGCGGAGGAGGCGCGGGCGCGGCGCTGGGTGTATGTGCCGTATGACCGTTTGCACGACGGGGTCGGCCCGCTGA
The DNA here is from genome assembly GCA_964246645.1 of uncultured Acidobacteriaceae bacterium. Taxonomy (GTDB): domain Bacteria; phylum Acidobacteriota; class Terriglobia; order Terriglobales; family Acidobacteriaceae; genus Granulicella. The sequence continues at coordinate 3,481 of CAXTRN010000032.1, read as the reverse complement.
GCGAACTGCAGCCGGCAGAAACTGTTGTTGTGCTGATGGAATCGCGGGCGAAGGGAACACGGCGGCCCTATCACAAGAAAAAGCTGACGCTGGTGCTGAGCGCAATGCGCCACTTTGCGCTGGAACAGGCGGAACGCGGCTGCCGGGTCGTGTATGGAGCCTCGCGGACAGGTTTCGGCGACGGCTTGCTGGAACTGCAGCAGCGATGGAACTGGCCGGAGATTGTGGTGAACCGGCCCGCGGAACGCGAGCTGCGCGTGGAACTGCATGAAGCCAAGCAACAGGGGCTGCGGATTCGGGAGGTCCGCGATACGGCGTGGCTGACCCAGACCGAAGATTTTGAGGCGGTGTTTGGAAAGCCGGAGCGCGGCGGGGAAGAACGCAACACAACGGTGGTGAGCGGCAAGCGGCAATACCTGATGGATCGGTTTTATCGCGCCACGCGGCGCAAGACGGGATACCTGATGAAAGGGTCCAAACCGGTGGGTGGACGTTGGAGCTATGACGCGGAAAACCGGCAGCCTTTTCGTGGAGAGGTACCGGTGCCGGAGCGGCCGCAGTTTCCGCCCGATGCGATCACGCAGGAGGTGATGCAGTTCGTGGAGCAGCAATTTCCAGAGCATTTCGGCTCCACGGAAGGGTTTGCGATTCCGGTAACGCGGGCGGACGCGGAGCGGGGATGGCAATTTGCGCTCGACAAGATGCTGCCGCACTTCGGGCCTTGGGAGGATGCGATGAGCGTGGCGCATCCGGACCTGTTTCATTCCCTGACGTCGGCACCGGTGAATTTAACCCTGCTGCGGCCGATCGACATGATGGAGCAGTTGCTGGCGGCGTACGAGGTGGGCCACCTATCGTTGGCGACGACAGAAGGGTTTTTACGCCAGGTGCTGGGTTGGCGGGAGTTCATGCGGCACATTCATGAGGTGACCGATGGGTATCGAACGGTTCAGAAGGACGGAGCGCCGTCGTTCCTGGAGGCGCATCGCAAGCTGCCGCCGGTGTACTGGGGAGCGCCGAGCGGGATGCGCTGCATGGACACCGTCGTGGGGCAGGTGATCGACAAGGGTTGGTGCCACCACATCAATCGGCTGATGGTGCTGAGCAACCTGGCAACGCTGTGCGGGTTCTCACCGCGCGAACTGACGGACTGGTTCTGGTTCGCCTATGTGGATGCGTATGACTGGGTGGTCGAGCCGAACGTGCTGGGGATGTCGACCTTCGGCGATGGCGGGTTGACGGCGACCAAACCGTACGTGAGTGGAGCGGCGTATATCAATCGCATGAGCGATTATTGCGGCAAATGCGCGTTGGACCCCCGTAAGGCGATTGGGCCGGGGTCGTGCCCGTACACCGCGCTGTATTGGAGTTTTCTGGAGCGGCATGAGGCCAAACTGGCGGGCAATCAGCGAATGCGCATGCCGTTGAACACGATGCTGAAAAAGCCCGCGCAAGAGCGGACGGCGCTGCGGGAACGGGCGCAAGAGGCGATCGCCATGCTCGAACGGGGCGAAATCGTGCGTTGAGAAAGGTCGGGAACCTGCTGATGGTAAGTCGGAACAGCAGGTTCCCGTGTAGGAAGAAAGATGGTGGGCTTAGCTACTTTGTTTACACCTGAAGATGATTTGGCGTGCGAAGGTTGGAAACGCAGATTCCCTTCGGGAATGACAACTGGAAGAACAAAGCGCTAGGGAGACAAGACGCTAAGAAGCTGTGGGGGTCGGTGGCGTGGCCTGGGTGGTGTGGTTGCGCTTGGACGCGCGGCGAAGGGCGGCGGTTTCGGCGTCGAAGCTGATAATGAGGGCTTTGGTGGGCTCGGCGCCGGCACAGCGGTAATTACGTTCGGTTTCACCGGCCACGTACATCACGTCGCGCGGGCCGAGGTCGTAGTGCTCTCCGTTGCGTTGCACGGTGAGGGTGCCGTGGAGAACGTAAACCATTTCGACGCCGGCGTATTGCTCCGGGAAAAAGGGACCACGCTCGTTGCCGGGCAGGAACTCGGCCATGCAGGGGCGGAGACCGCCTTCGGGAACGAGGATGCCAAGGCTTTCGGCGATGTAGTTGGGTTCCGGTGAGCCCATGGGCAGGCGCACGCGATCCTTGCCGCGCTGCACGCGGAAGACGCCGCCCTCGCCGGCATCGAAGAAGTAGGAAAGGTCTTTCTCAAAAACGAGCGCGATACGGGCCAGATTGCGCAGTGTGGGCACGACGCGCCCAGTTTCAAGCTGCGATAAAAAGCTGGCGGAAAGGCCGGTCTGCTTGCCGAGTTCGACCAAACCCATGGAGCGCTTGAGGCGCAACCGCTTGATGCGCTGACCGAGATGCGCCTCGGCGAGGATGTCTTCGGCGGCTTCGGGGTCGACGGCCTGGCGGTGGAGTTCCTCGGTGAGCTGTTCTGTGTCGATCATGCGCAGTTTCCTTTCAGCTGTTCAACAATTTAGATGCAGCGTGGCGGCGTGCCGTCGAAATTTGATATGCAAGCTGTGCCGAATACCGGCTGGGCATCCGTTAAAGGCTACGAATGCGCGTGGGATCAAGTTCCTGGCGCAGGGTGCCGATATTTTTCCAGGGATCCCGCTTGAGCCGAGGTTGCCAGGAAGCAAAATCGCGTAAGGCAAACACCGGGCGGGTACCGGTGGCGAGCTCTTTCCAATCGAGCGGAATGGACGCGTGAACGCCCAGACGGGCGCGCGGAGAATACGGAGCGACGGCGGTGGCGCCGCGCTCGTTGCGCAGGTAGTCGAGGTAGATTTTGCCGCGGCGGGCCGCTTTGGTCATCTTCGTCAGATAGCGGGCCGGTGATTGACGCTCCATTCCTACGACAAAGGCGTGGGCTGCGGCTTTGAGTTCGTTGAAGTCCAGGCGCGGCAGAATGGGGGCAACGACGTGCAGGCCTTTGCCGCCAGTGGTTTTCAGGAAGCTCTCGAGGCCGAGACGTTTCAAACGCACGCGCACGTCAAGCGCCGCCTCGGCGACAGCGGTCCAGGGAAGATCCTCGTCGGGGTCGAGGTCGAAGATGAGGCGGTCGGGGTATTCGAGATCTTGGTTGCAGGAGCCCCAGGGGTGGATTTCGAGCACGCCCATCTGGGCAAGACCGGCGAGGGCTTCGGGAGTGCTGAGGGTGATGTAGGGCTCAATGACGCCGGTTTTCTTGTCGGGTACGTCGATGGAGCCGATGCCGGGGGGCAGCATATGGTTGACGTGCTTCTGATAGAAGCAGGGCTTGCCGGCACCGTCCGGGCAGCGGACGAGGGAAAGGGGGCGGTCGGCGATGTGCGGCAGCATGCGGTCGGCGACGGCCCAGTAAAAGGCGGCGAGTTCGCGCTTGGTGAGGCCGCTTTCAGGGTCGAGCATCTTGTCGGGATGCGTGAGGCGGATAGGAACGGGTGCTGTCGTGGGTTTTGCTTTGGCTTTCTGGGCGGGTGCGGGAGCATGGAGGGATGTAGGCGTTGCACGCGGCGTGTTTTGGGCTGCCTGGTCC
>CAXTRN010000031.1:0-23942 GCA_964246645.1 uncultured Acidobacteriaceae bacterium | reverse complement strand
GAACGATTACAGTGCCCGCTTCCACACCGAAGGCCCGTATACTCCGCAGATGGTCGTCAACGGCCGAAATCAGTTCGTTGGCAGCGATGGCCGCAGCCTGCGCGCGGCGCTTGCCGAAGAAGGCGCCCGCAAGCAGATTCAGCTGCACATTACACATGCCAGCATGCAGGGTAAACAGCTATCGTTCTCCTACACCGCGGCCGACGTGCCTGCCGATCGTTCGCTGCAACTGATGGCCGCGCTGGTGGACGACGCCGATCAATCCAGCGTGGGGCGTGGCGAAAACTCTGGCCGTCAGCTTACCCATGTCTTCGTCACCCGCGCCCTCGCGCCTGTCGGCACCATTCGAGGCGATACCAGCAAGGACGTCACTCTGCCACTTCCGCCGAGCTTCGCTCAGTCCTCGCAGCCGCATCACCTGGTCCTCTTTGCGCAAGAGAAGAATCTGGGCCCGGTTCTCGGCGTGGATGCGAAAGCGCTCTGAATCCGGGGTCCTGAACGGTCCCCGAACGGGACCGTTACAGCCCCGCGTACCAGTCATACCCCAGCTTGGTCCAGTAATCATCCGGCTTGTTGTTGGTATAGCTGATCAGTCCAATGCGCTTGATCTGTTTGTAGCCATACTTCATCGGCAGATGCAACCGTAGCGGCGCGCCATGAAACTGTGTCAGCGGCGCGCCCATCATCTCCGTCACCAGCAACGCCTGCGGGTGCCGCAAGACCTCGAGATCGTAGCCGTTGTAGTAGTTGCCATCCGGCGTCTCCATGTACACGTAGCGCGGTTCCTTGCCCTCCGCCAGCGCCGGTGGATACGCCTCCAGAAAGTCGGCCATCCGCACGCCGGCCCAGTGCACAATCTGGCTCCAGCCCTCGATGCATTTGAACTGCGTTACCAGCTCATGCCGCGGCAGCTTCAGCACATCATCCATCGTCAGCAGCAGGCCCGGCGTACGCAGAGGCAGCGTGCTGTAACTCTCGCCGGCCTGCTCGGTACCGCGCGGCGCTCGTCCCGTCCTGTTTTCATCCTGCTCCGTTTTATTCTTCATCGGCATGGGCGCCATCTTTGCCGAAGTTGCGGTCTTCGGATCCACCTTGGTATCGTGCCCCTGATCTTCACCGCTCTTCACATCCGTATACCGGTATTCCCAGGCGGTCACATCCTGCGTGTAGCGCGGGCTTTGGGCTGCATCCCGAGCGCCTACCAGCTGCAGCCGCCAGCTCTCGGGCTCCAACATCCGCTTAAGTCCATATACCCCGTTGACACGAAGGTTCTCCGCGCGGCTCATAGGATAGGTTGGCGCCAGCCCTCGATTCGAAAAAACCGCTCGGGATACAGCGGCGTTCGTGTCGAACGCCTCACGCAACAGCTTCGGCTGCATGGCATCCTGCGGCTCTCCTTCGAGCCATCGGTACAAGCCGTATCCCGCCAGGGTAGCGGCCCCGCTCACCGCAAACGCGCGGCGTGTATACCGTCGCGACGCCGCCAGCACCTCTGCATCCCCGTCACCGTGGGATTTGGTCGTTTGTTCTTCGGCTTTCTGCTCACGTTCGCTCATCGCCAGCTTCTCCGTTCCGCTTCAATCGACGGCGCATCCACAGGCTGGATCTCACGTCCGCTCACCATCGCTCGGAAGTTGTTCCACCCTGCCAGCATCACCTAGACGACATGCACCAGAAAGAATCCGAGAAACGCCATCGTGGTCCAGAAGTGCAACCACCGCGCCATCTCGTAGCCGCCGAGCAGGGAGGTGAGCCAATGGGTTTGTCGGCTTATAGATCGCCAACCCTGTCAGCAACATCGCCGCGCCCATGAAGATGACTGACGTATACGCAATCCGTTGCGCGCCGTTGTATTTCGTCTGCGCCGGCAGCGCCTTGCGCAAATGCAAATCCACCAGGGTCACCTGGATCGCTTCGCGCAGGCTTTGCTTCTGCGGCAAAAGGAAACGCCACTCTCCCGAAATCGCCGTATACAGCACCCACGCCACACCGTTCAGCGCAAAGATCCACATGGAGAAGAAGTGGTATCCCAGCCCTTGGGTCACGTGATACGGCACCTGCAGCATTTGATAGAACCACTGCGGAAAAAACCGAAACAGCGTCCACTGCCCCAAGCCGATCCGGTACACCGCATGTGGATGCCGGTAAGCGTTGTCGGAGTCGTTCCAGTAAATCAGCAGACCACTCCAGATCATCACAAACAGCACCGGAAAGTTGATCCAGTGCATCCAGCGGATGGCCAGTGGATGCTTTCGCTCCAGCCGAATCGTTCGGCCAGCGCTCACGTGGGCCTGAGTTTCGGACTCGGGGTCAGACCACCCTTCCGGTAAAAGTGCGTCTGTCTGCGTGCTCATTGTGGGCGCCTCCGCATCCGTTTGGACTCAACATCCGACGCATCTGTCGTCGAGAGGTTACACCAGCCCAGGCCGGTTTTCGCAGATCGAATTTGACCGGCTTCCCCACTGCCGTTCAAGCACCGGCAGCTATCTGTCCCCGGCAGCAGCCGTCGAACCACTGTGATCTGATTTTTTAGAACCGTACACCGGCTTCCATCGGAGAACGGCTGTTATGGTTCAATAACGAACACACACCGGTTCGAAGACACGGCCATCATGAAGTTCCAAGACAGCGACACGAACAGCCACATAGCCGACGCTTATCCTGCGGCCCGCACCTCGCGCTGGATCGGCGTGACCAGCTTCATGTTCATCGTGTTGCAAAGCGCCTGCACGGCGGTGATGGCCATCAGCGGGGTTCGCGTGATCATCGGCCTGAGCGCTCTCGCGGCGGCATCGGGCCTGAACCGGCCGGCATCCGGCTTTCACGCCGACGCCATTCGTGTTCCCATGATGATTGTTGCCGTCTTCGGTTCCGCACTCAATCTTTACGTGATCTGGCGCATCCGCTCACTGCGCGCGCGACCCTCTGCCCAGTGGCGTTCCACGTCTGTGAGCAAGCGCCGAAAACGCTCTGAGACCTTCCAGATCGTACTTGCTTTAGTGGCCCTGGTCCTTGTTGTCGCCGAGTGGGCAACACACCGCGTTGTGCACAATGTTCCCTGACGCGGGCCTGTCGCGCTACTCTCTGATCGCTTTGCCCAACTCCAGTTCCAGCCGCGCGTGCAAGCGCTGGCTGAATCCTATCGGCACCTCGAACACACGGTCATCCGCGGTCAGGACCAAAATGTTGCGGGTCGAATCAAGAATTGCCGAACAGATCTCGCAGTGCTCCAGATGCCGCTGCACCAGCTCTCGTGTTTCCGGCGGCAAACTATCGTCGATAAAGTCGGAGAGGAAGTCCCAGACATGCTTGCACGCTATGACCATGGCAGCCATCTCCTCTTCTGTGGTTGGACGCTCTTCAGTTGCGGCGCTAGTTCCTTTTGCAGCATAGTGCGCGCGCGATGCAGCCGCACTTTCACGTTCGCCACCGTGATTCCAAGAGCCTGAGCCGCTTCTGCGCCGTCCAACCCCTCTACATCCCGCAACAAAAACACCTCGCGGTAGGTGTCCGGCAGTTTGCCGACTGCCCGCTGCAGCAGCTCACGCACTTCCTTTCGCTCCACAGCCTCCGATGGAATCTCTCGCCAATCCCGCAGCAGCGCGGGCGAGACGCCACCTTCGTCCACCGGTACATCCAGCGATTCGACACGGACACCTTTTCGCTGTCTAAGCCGGCTCCGCGCTTCGTTTAGCGTAATGCTCAGCAGCCATGTGCTGAAATTGGCCTCTGCACGGAAGCTGGCCAGCTTGCGATAGGCCTTCAGGAAAGCCTCCTGTGCCACATCCTCCGCATCCGCCTCGTTCTTCATCAGCGAGAGCGCCATCAGGAACACCCTCTTCTCATACGGACGGATCAGGTCGTGATACACCGACATTTTCCCGGCAAGGATCGAGACGATCATTGCCGCTTCATCGCGACCTTCGTCGGGTGCGGCTCTCGTTATAGGGATCATCTTTCCCGAATGCCAGTCTTTTGCACCGTTGGACGCCAGCGTTCGATCAAGGTTACAGGTGGAAGGCTGATTACCTGCGTTGTAATAGCCGAGCTGGTGTGGAGTCGCGCAGCCGCATCTGCCTAGACCAGTGGAGTGGTGTCGGATCGACAGGCTCGCGCTCGCGTTGGCAGTCTCCGCCTCGGACGCTTCAGTCGAGAAGCCGAAGTCAGAACGTTCCGTCGTCTCTGTTTCGCTGCAAGAGTCGCCGCTGATCTCTGAGCCGTTCATAGAAGGCGCTCCTTCCACCCATCGGCGGGACAAATCATCGCCAGCACATCATGTTGCGCCTTCGCACGTTCATTCAGGGTTCGTCGATTCAGGGTTCGTCGATTCAGGGTTCGTCGATGAACGGAGTAGTTCGGCCAACTTGCCTTTGGCTTGAGTGAGCGAAGAAACACGAGTCGGAGCTACATAACGGCCTCCGGTACCGCTGTCTGATGAACGCATCACCCTATGTAACCTTTTCCAGCTAACGACCTCAAACGTGCGCGCACCGGCCTTCATCGTGCCGATGCTGGAGGAAGCTATATGTGGTATGCAACAAGGTTGTGCGTCCGGGTCATTCCATCATCGAATCCCCTGTTCGCAGTCCCTGCAAAGCGCCGTGTCGGTTGCTTCTGGCGTCCGATTGACCCGAACGAGCTTCACGCTTCCCGGGCCTACTCACAAGAGCGAGTTGTCGAAGGCGTCTTCGCCTCCCGCCATCTCTAGCATCATCAGGAGTGCTTACTATGAAGTTTTCTCGTGTCCTCACGATCGCGTTTGGTTTAGGAACGATCGCATCCACCATGCAGGCTGCCGACAGCTTTCACGGAGGCCCTCCTTCCACCTTGTTTGTGATGACAAACGACGCAGTGAAAACGAAGTTGTTGCCTATGAACGTCTCGTCGATGGCAGGCTGAACCTGAAGGAGCGCTTTCCCACGGGCGGTCGCGGGAGCGGCGGCACGACCGATCCACTGCAGTCGCAGGGTTCGCTTACCCTTAGCGGAGACCACAATCTTCTGTTTGCTGTGAACTCAGGCAGCGGAACCATCTCCAGCTTCCATATCGTCGGTGGGTTGCCGCTCCTTGTTGATCAGGAACCTACGGGAGGTTCGGAACCGGTAGCCGTCGCCGAACACAATGGAAACGTGTACGTTCTGAATGCCGGCGGTAATGGAGCGATTGTGGTGTTCCGCGCTGATCATGTCGGTCGTCTACACCAGGTAAAGGACTCGACCGTATACCTTACAGCGACTCACTCCGGAGGCTCTTCGATCGCCGTTAGCCCGGACGGGCGCACGCTCGCCGTTATCGAAAAGGTTTCCAACAACATTGACATACTTCCCATACTTCCAGATGGAACATTGGGCGCGATCGTGGTCAATCAGAGTGTCACGCCAGGTGTTTTCGCCGCGGTGTTCACTCCAGGCGGCAAGCTGATCGTCTCGGAAAACCAGCCCATCCAGACCCTTAAATCGAGCATATCGTCCTACACCATCAACGGAGACGGAACAATAGCAGCGGTCAGCCAGAGTCTTCCGACCCTGGGCGATGGCAACTGCTGGAATGTTCTTACGCCCAACGGCAAATACATCTACGCCGACAATTCTGCGACCTCGACGATTGCAGGCTTCTCCGTTGCTTCCGATGGGACGCTGACCCCGGTTGGGGGAACAATTGTGAGCTACAAGCCGTCGGGCACGACCAATCTCGATATCGCCGTAAGCTCGGATGGCAAGTACCTATACACGCTCAACTCCGGTACCGGTACAGTCGGCATCTCCGCCATCAATGCGGACGGCTCTCTACAAGACTATGGCGAGATTGGGGGTCTGCCTTCTACGGTGGGATTCAACGGTATTGCGGCTCTGTAAACCAGCGTTCAGACGGCTTCGCGGGCCAACGCACGGCAGTTAACCGATCGTGTTGGTCCGTAGCTGTTTTTCATCGCTCGCGCGTTCGTTTTGCAAGCAAGAGGTTTGAGTTAGTTCATCGGCCACTGCGCGACTGGCCAGCGTTCCGGGATCGTTGGCGTCCGGAAGCGGGCCTGCGGTGTTACTACCGCCCACTATACGGAACAAGCCACTCTTTTGGACAGCCTTCGCCACAGCGCTGGCACACCAAGCGTGTGAATGCGTCTCAGCCTGGTGTCTGCGTATCTGCTGTGAAACCGAGGAGGGAAGCGTGAACCTGCTTCTACTCTGGCTGCGGATGTTTACCGGCCGCGGCTTCCGTTAGCACCTGTTCGAAGGACCGATCAGACAGCACCGTTCCTCTGATGCGAATCTTTGCGATAGCCTCCACCACGGCTGGATGGAGAGCCACCAGTTGAGGTGCATCGGGTACGGAGTGAACCCACGCAGCGACGGCCGCACCGGCGGTGCGCTCCATCAGGAAATAAAAGGCAAGGACCCGTGCGCAAATGGAGGCCTGCAGCGGGTCGCCCTCATAGTGGCTGCACAGGACGCGAAACGCAGATTCGAGCGTCGTTTCCTGGTTTGCGCGAGATGATTCTTCAGAGAAAGAAGGCTCCACATCGGCGCACAGGGTTTGGTAAAGCCAGGAGCACATATCCGCAGATCTTTGCGGTTGAGGTGAGGTTGGGGCTGGGATGCGCCGGTTCGCCGACTCCACGAAAAGAGTAAGCGCAAAGGCCATCTCTTCCGTGGGCACCGCAGCGAATTCAGGAGTTTGGACGGGCGATCCGACAACACACCTTTTGCCGAAAAGGGAATACGGCCGGCTGGCAGAGCCGACCGCAACAGGCGCATGGTCCACATCGCCATTTTGTTTGGAAATCGTTAGGTGTTGTTTGTACGAAGCCGGACCTGATCGGCCTGCGGTCCTTTTTCTCCCTGAACAACGTCGAACGTGACAGGATCGCCCTCATTCAACGATTTGTAGCCTTCACTCTGGATTGAGCTGTAATGGATGAAAACGTCAGCGCCTCCGTCACCACGGCCAAGAAAACCGTAACCTTTGGCATTGTTGAACCATTTCACCGTACCTTCAAGCTGAGCCATACCGGCCTTTCTTTCTTCCAAGCGTGTTAGGGTTGCCGTTGGCGAAACGAGCGCATGCACGGCACAGCGAAATGCTTCCGGACCAGCAGTTGTGTTCAGCACATAGGCAAACGGGGATTCCAGACTTGCCGGAAGCTGTTTTTCCAAAACAAGCAACTTGACCTCCGGCACGAATGCAGCAACGAGCGAGATGGCCACGCTTTGCTCCACGGCCGCAAGCGAATGGCAAAGCACCACGAGGGCGTAGTGCATGGAAGAAAGGCAATGGAACAGTTCGCGGAGCGAGTCCACCTGATCCACCTTGAATCCGTCTCTCTCCAAGATCAGAGCACGTGTTCGCAACAGCTGCGTGTCAAACCCTACAAGCAATATTTGTGTGGAGGCAAGCATACCGTTTCGAACATAGCGAGGTTGCTACAAGACTCTGCTTTGGTTCTGCCCGTTACCAGGAATAGCAACGTTCTGTAGGTGTAAATATGAAGCGGTGAACTATATGGGTACTAGTTTGGACGCCACGCAATACAAAAACACAATCCTCAGCCGGCTGAGCTCAGATGTTGTGACACGCCTTTCGCTGTGCCCGGTCGAGTTCGAAGTAGGACATGAGATTGAATACCCGGGCAATCCAATACGCAACATCCTCTTCGTCGAAGAGGGCATGGCGTCCATGACGACGACCTTTGAGGACGGCACCCAGGTCGAGGTCGGCATGTTCGGCTACGAGTCCATCATCGGCGTTTCCGCCCTGATGGGTACCAAACGCAGTCTGAACCGGGTCTACACCCAGGTCGAAGGCCGAGGCTATGCCGCGCCTTTGAAGAGCGCGCAAGCGGAGTTCGACAGCGGTGGTCTTTTCCAGAAGCTGGCTTTACGCTACGTGCAGGCGCAATTGGTACAGACGGCGCAATCGGCAGGCTGCAATGCGAGACACCCCCTTGAACAGCGGCTCGCACGGTGGCTGCTCATCACCTCGGACCGCGTTCACCGGAGCTCGTTCTATATGTCGCAGGAGTTCCTTGCCGACATGGTGGGCAACACCCGTTCTACCGTGTCCCGAGCCGCCGGCCAGCTGAAAGAAGAGGGTCTGATTGATTACAACCGAGGACTGCTCTCCATTCTGGATTTTGGGGGTCTGCAAAAGCGGTCGTGTGAATGCTATGCCATCATCAAGCGGCACCTTGAAAACTTCAGCGAATTCGAAGATAGCCAGACCAAATAGTTCCTATGTGCGGTAGGGCACAGACGCGGCCGGAGCAACTTGCTAGTGTTACTCTTGTAGGGATTTCCAGCCAATGCCCTAGGAACGCAGAGCGGGTAGATCAAACCCTTTGCGCCCACACCTAGGAGCCTACCCATGTCGAATGCCCTCCTCAATGCCCTTTCGCCAGAATCGCGGAATGCCATCCTGTCTCAATCCAAAGAAGTACAGCTTCCCCAGAGAACGTCGCTACAGGCTCAGGAAGAACAGCCTCGCTATGCTCATTTCATAACATCCGGTATAGCCAGTGTCGTTGTCGGCCACTTCGAAGGTGCGGCTTCGGAAACATCGCTTATTGGGAAAGAAGGCCTGGCCGATGCGCTGTCGTTGCTCGGGTCATCCGTTCCGCCCGCGAACTGTTTTATGCAGGTCGATGGATCTTCGTACCAGATTCCCCTCGCGGTGCTTCGGGATTTTTTTCTGAATTCCCTGGAGATTCGCACGCGCATTCTTGAATGCGTCCAGCAGCAGGCGATGACGACCATGCAGGTGGCAGCGTGCAATGCCACCCATGAAGCCGAAGCGCGGCTCGCCCGTTGGCTGCTGATGATCCAGGACCGAACCGAGCAAGACAGCTTCCAGCTCACACAGGAGTTCATCGCCCAGATGCTGGGCGCGCGCCGGACGACGGTTGCCGTCGCTGCGGGCACCCTGCAGCGCAGCGGCTTTATCGAATACAGCCGCGGCAAGGTGTCCATCATTTCGCGAGAACGCCTACAAACGGCCGCATGCGATTGCTATCAAGTTACCCTGCGCCTTTTGCAGAACCTCTACAAATAAGGGGTGCCGTGCCCGCCGCTGGCACAGCTGGTTCTTACGCGCCTAGCTTGTCCGGTTACGACCGACTCAAGCTTCACGCGTTACGGCGTCGTAAGGAAGGAACAGGAGGAATACGGTGCCGTGGTGCGCTCTGCTTTCCGAACTGCGGAGGCGCAGAAATCCTTCGTGCCTCGCGGCGATTTCTTTGCAGATCCAAAGACCGAGGCCCGTCCCGGCCATGCCCTTGGTGCTGTAAAACGCTTCAAATGCCTTCGCTACGGTGTGCGGAGTCATTCCCGGTCCTGTATCGGCTACCGTGATGAGGGCGCCGGCGCGACCTGTCCGCCAATCGGTGCCTTCACGGATACGGAGCAGAAGCCGCCCACCGTTTGGCTGCATCGCATCGATCGCATTACCGATCAAGTTACCGAGCAGCTGGCGAATTTCGCCCTCAAAGCAACATACCGGCTTTTGCGACCGCACACGCATATCCACCACGACGCGGGAAGGCGCCAGCCTTCCGCGGTAAATGGCTAACACACCCTGCAGCAAGTTGCCGGGTGTTATCTCCGTAGGTTTCGTGGATTGCTTATGAAAGCGCAGTGTTTGGTTTGTGATGGCTGCAGCGCGGCTCAACTCCGCTTCTGCTGTGCGGAGATATTCGCGCACATCGTCCAAATGCTCACTTGTGCGTGCGAGATAAAGCAGATTCGTGACTGCTTCCAGCGGATTGTTTACCTCATGGGCGATCGAGGCTGCCAGCCGCCCTACCGCTGCCAGCTTTTCCGTCTGAATCATCGCTTCCGACGCTCGTCTTTTTTCCGTGATATCTCGGAAAAATACGGAGATACCGTTCCGGGAGGGATAACTAAACACCTGAAACCAACCTTCAGGCTTGTTGTAGTAGGCCTCGAATTCTCCCGGCAGGCCTTCGTCCATGGCGCGATGGTAATGCTCGATAAAAGGCGAATCGGGAAATTGTGTATCGGGAAACACCTGCCAGAAGTTGCGGCCAAGCAGTTCACCATACGTAGACAACAATGTTCTGGCATTTCCGTTCAGGTAGGTGAAGTTCCAGTTCCTGTCCAGATTGAACACGGAGTCAGCTGTGGCTTCAAGCACATGCTGAAGCTGTAGATTCAGGTCGCTTTCGCGCTCCTTGGCATGCTCCCGCCCGGTTACGTCGCTGGCCATGCCGAACCATTCCCGGATCTCTCCCTGCTCATCGAGGACGGGAACCGCTCGTGACATGGTCCAGCCCAAGCTGCCATCGGCACGCAACACCCTGTGCTGCATTTCGAAGATGCTTTTTGTGCGAATGGCCTCGTGGGTCGTGGCAAACACACGTTCCTGGTCGTCAGGATGAATGTATTCCTGAAGCCAATTGGCGTTGGCCTGCTCTGTTTCGGCGAGAAAACCGTTCTCTTCCAGGTGAGACGTGAGCTGGTACATGACAGCCCAGTCGGCACTCATGCGGTACACCACATCGGAGCTGGCGATGACAAGAGCGCGAAGACGCTCTTCACTTAAACGTACCGCTTCAGGCGTTTGTTGCGAACCAACTGGCATGACGTACAGGGCCCCGTTCTCCATCTGCGACTGCTTTCCATCCGATGCAGTTTCGCGCGCTTCCGCTGTTTGCACGCGCCCGCGGAGGTGCGCGCCAGGGTCTCAATCTTCAGGCTTTTTATTTGCGAGTTGGGCCATGTCTCGAGATTTTGCCATCATGGCAAGCGACATACCTTCTTCCGGCGCCTTGGCGTGGTGCTTGCTGCGGCCGGCCCGTTGCGAGGTGTAGATGCCCGCGTCGCCGGAGAAGAGATAGCTGAAAACGCACGCGACGGCAGCGTAGGCACCGGCTTCCGCGCCGAAAAGTTCGATCGCCATCAGCGAAGAAGCCAGCGGCGTATTTGCGGCACCGGCGAAGACGGCGACAAAGCCCATACCGGCCAGCAGCGACGGGGGCAGCGGGAGCACGTAAGACAGTGCATTGCCCAGCGTCGCCCCGATAAAAAACAGCGGCGTCACTTCTCCTCCTTTGAAGCCGGCACCCAGCGTCACCGCCGTGAACAAGAGCTTCATGATCCAGTCCTGTGGATCGTGGCGATGGCCGAACGCCGCCTGGATCGTGGGTATGCCCAGGCCGATGTAGCGGGTTGTGCCCATGGCGAACACAGCCAGCGCCACCACCGTGCCGCCCGCAAACGGACGCAAGGGCGACCAGGCGATGTGCTCTTTAAAAAAGTGACCGACGCCATGGGTGACCCGCGCAAAACCCATGCCTACCAAACCGAAGACCGCACCGGCAACAACGGCCCACAGCAGCCCGGACAGCCCCATCGCGGGCACCACACCTATGTGGTAATCGGTGTGGTGAGCACCCCAGGCATGCGTCGTGAAATCGCCAAGGAATGCGGCGAGAAAACACGGCGCGATGGCGTCGTAGCTGATGGCGCCGATAGCAAGTACCTCCAGGCCGAAGATGGCCCCGGCCAAGGGCGTGCCGAATACCGAGGCAAAGCCGGCGCTGATGCCGGCCATCAACAGGATGCGGCGCTCCGGCGGGTCCATGCGCAGGGGCCGGGCAAGCTGGTCGGCCAGCGATGCGCCGGTCTGGATGGCTGTACCTTCCCGCCCCGCAGACCCACCGAAGAGATGAGTCATCAAGGTGCCGATCAGGATCAGCGGGGTCATCCGTATCGGAATGGTGCGTTTGGGGTCGTGCACTTCATCCAGAATCAGGTTGTTGCCGGCTTCGACCGAGGTGCCGAGGTACTTGTAAAGCAGGCCGACCAAAAGACCGGCAACCGGCAGCAGCGCGATCAACCAGCGATGGGCTTCCCGGGTGTTCGTTGCCCAGTTGAGCGAGACCAGAAGGATCGCGGAAGCGGTGCCGCCGAGCAGCCCCACCGCCATGGCAATGGGAATCCAGCGCAGCAGGTAGCGGAACAGCAAGAAAAAATCGGACTGGGGAAAGGGATTACGGGATTTCGACACACGGCCTCCTACTGCATGTAGGAGTCATCAGCTTTGAGCAGGCCCGAAGCGTATCTGGCGAACCCCATCGCCACGATATTGTGAAACTGTATGGCAAAAGCATAGCAGAGCATGGCGCTACGGCTCCTCGGTTCTACGGTTCCACGGTTCTACGGTTCCATGCCTCACGCCTTGCCTGTCTGTTTCCTTCCGCGACAAGGAGTCCGCAAGCGCCGAAACGCCGCTCCATTACTCGATCGAATAGATGGAACGCTCTTCGAAATGCTTGCAGGTCACGGTTGCGGTCACCACCGCAATCAGCAACGGAACCATGGTGGCATCGGCGGTGCGTGTCAGTTCCAGAACGAAGATAAGCGAGGAAACAGGTCCCTTGGTCGAAGCGGCAAGAACGGCGCCGGCACCGATAAGAGCGAAGCTGGGGAGCTGCCCAGGCGTGGCAACGTGCGGCAGCATAGCGAGCCACCCCCTGCCGAGCAGCAGGCCGAGGACGCCGCCCAGGCAAAGCGTCGGCGTAAACAGGCCTCCCGGTACACCGCTGCGAAGGATAACCGCCGTCGCCACAGGCCGGACCACCAGGAGGAAGATCAGAAGCGAAGTTGTCGAGCTATTCCGCAAGGTGAGCTCAACGATGTCTTTGCCATTGCCAAGAAGCTCCGGAACCCTGGTCGACAGCAGTCCCAGCGCCGTCAGGCTGAGCATCGGCAACACGAGATGTTGCCATCGTTCCGGCTTGCCGGCTTTTGCCCAGCCGAGCAGACGAATGTGGGGTACCGCCGCAAGCCCACACAAAGGGCCTGCGACAAAGGCCCAGGCGACCAGCGAAAAAGTGTTTGCCGATGCCGCAAAGGTATAGGTTGCCCGGTCTGGAAGCAGAAGCCACGACATCCATGTGGCCAACATGGAAGCCGTGATGGCCGGAAGTGCGGCGCGCAGCGAAAAGGATCCGAGCAGGATTTCAACGGCAAACAGCGCTCCGCCCAGCGGCACATTGTAGGCCGCTGCCATGCCGGCCCCAGCGCCGCAAGCCACCAGCAGTTGGCGTTGTTCGTCTGGCAAACTGCACCATGTGGCGGATACGTTGGCCAGCACCGCACCGGCCTGCTTCAACGCGTTTTCACGGCCAACCGCCGCGCCCATGCCGACAACAAGAATGGAATACAACGCCCTGATGGAGCTCTTCAGGATCGGCAAACGTCCGGAATACTTCCAGATTGCGTCATTCAAGCTCGTTTCGCCACGCAAGCGAGCCACAAACACCCCGCCAGCGCCGGCCAGGCACCCTGCAAGAAGCAGAACAAGAAATCGGCGCGGTTCGCCTGTGCTTTGTGCTTTTTCCAGAAACTCGCCGGGAAACGGAAAAGAAGCTGCCTCGGTGAGAAAAAGAAGCCGCATGAGCAAGCCACCCACCAGCCCGGAGGCCAGACCGGTCAGAATGAGCATGACCCAAAAATCCATCGATAACGGCTCAGCGCTCTCTTGAAGATTCGGCTGCCCGGTGATTTTCTGATCGATGCTCAAAGCGAAACCACCGCGACCGGATTTCAAATCGTTTTGGTGCAGGCCTCCACCAAAACCGGCAACTGGCGATGAAAGCTTCCCGGTGCCGGCGAAAGCCCCCGAATTTCTAGAGCTTCTGGAGCTTTGCACCAGGGCCCGTGCTCTTTTATCACACAGGATGCCTTGGCTGGCCCGTCATGTGACCTGCACGAGGATATCGCCACGTCGCTCCAGGCAGTTAGGGCAGTTCTCCTGAGGCATAGAGCGAAGGCGGAACCGTTTGAGCGCCAGTTCCTGACGAAACCGACTGCAGGGCCGTGTCCCGTGGACTCCAGAGCGGATTCGATATCGGGCCGCCGCAGAGAGTAGACAAAGGTAAGTAGGGCATTGACCGAATCCAAAGGCGGACGGCGGGAATGCCCCGAAACGAAATGCTTCGCGGTTACGCCCTACTTACTCGAATTTAAGGACATTTCGGTAGTGTCTCAGTTTGACATCGATTGAATTTGGAAGACAAAAGCCTTGCCGCGTGACTCCGGTTTCCATCCCCCGCGCATGGCGTCACGGATGCCTTCAACCACCATCTTCTCTGAGATCTCTGGTCTTTGCGGAAGCTGCGGAATCCCAATGCCTACTTTTTTCTTTGGCATTGGGTATTGCAGGATGAGTTCTCTGTAACTGTGCTCTCTTGTGTGGACGGAGATTCGCAAGCCCCTATAGCCGTCTTCTGTGGTCCATTGCGGTTCGCTCGTCAGCTGCCACGTTAATTCATGGCCATCTACTGAGAGCATCCCTTCTAAAGACCGCTTGCGCCTTTTCTTCTGGCCGTGCATACGACCACGGTATTACTTCGGCATCAGTTTGCCAATGTTGCGATCTCCTCACAGCTCCACACGTGGTCAGCGATTTCCAGCAGCCATCGCATGTGTGACGCGAGGCGTTTTGTGAACGCGGGCGAACTTGTAGCGGATGAAGTAAAGGGCGACCGCAGCCGCATGGTTCTCAACCTTCTTGCTGAAGGCGTTGGTGAGGCGGGTGAAGCGCCGCATTCCCATCCGCATGGTGAGGTTCTGACGCTCCACAAAGCTGGTGCTGACATGCTTGAGCTTCGGCGCTCCCGTCATGGTTTTCATGTCGCGGCCGATGCAAGTACCGGGGCTGTAGCGGGCGTGACCTTCGTGTGAGGCTCCGTAAATTTTGTGGGGTTGGGCATAATCCACATCCTCGCCGAACGCCTCATCCACGGCGTCCAGGTAGGGCCGGTGACCGTCGGTGGTGAGCTGCACGCGACCTTGATGCTGCTGGCAACGTCCTTCATGAACTCGGTTGCCCACCAGCCATCGCGACCGCCGACGATGTAGGAGATGCAGAGCTTCGTGTCGGCGTCGATCGCCGTCCAGGTCCAGACATCACCCTAGCCGTCGGCAACGTGCTTATCGGTAACAATCTTTGCCTTCGCGCCGACCCGTTCCGCCCTATAACTTATAACTCGCCTTTGCGTATCGCAGAAGCAACATGCGTCCTTGGGCAGGGTTCCACAAGTACAGCAAACCCGGTTGTGCATGCTGAGAAGCTCCAGCGATGGGGCGTAGCTTCATGCCATGCGGAGTTTCCTCTCCGAAACCTGACTGCTCACTATCGACGGCTCTGAAACGACCGGCACTGCGGTTGCTGTCGGCTTCCTACGGCTGAAACGCAAGCGGGAGGTAACTGCCCTAGAAGTTGCAGGATGTTCGTTCGCTGGAAAACATACAGCGGAATGTTCAGGCCTCTATGGTGTGCGTGGTGTAGGCGAAAGAGAGCGCAATGGAAACCATGGAGCACGCATCCGCATTTCTAAGCAGTCGTTGTAAACATGTACGGTATTTCTTCAATCGTGGAATGAACCCAGGGGCAACGCTGCGCTCCCATGGATCGCTCTTTGCCCTGTTCGCCTTTTTCGCCCTGGTCACGATGCTGAGCGGATGCGGAGCGGGTGGTTACCCCGGCGCCGGAATCAGCAGTGTATCGGCGAGCCGGATCACCCTCGACGCAGGGCAAAGTATCCAGGTCACTTCCACGGTTACAGGCCAGGCGCCCGTAACCTGGACGCTTGCCGGCGCTTCCTGCACGGGTGCCGGATGCGGCACGCTTTCTTCCAGCAACACGCCTCAAACCACATACACCGCGCCGGCACCGGTTGCCACGCCGCTGCAAGTGACGCTGCAGGTCGGCCTTGCCGGCACCAGCAACAGCAAAACAATTGCAGTCACGGTGAACCCCGCCCCGGCAATTGCCACGCCTCCACCTTCAGGCACGGTGGGTGTCGCCTACCAGGCGGCTCTTGGCGTGACTGGCGGCACCGCGCCCGTCACAGAAACCCAACTCTCCGGCACACTGCCTGCGGGGCTTGCCTTTGACCCTAAAACCGGGGAAGTAACCGGGACGCCGACCGCTGCCGGCACCTTCAATGTCGTACTGCAGGCCATGGACACAAGCGATGTGCCGGATACCGTCACCGCGACGGAAGTGTTCGTCATCAACGCGCCGAAGGTGCCTTTCCTCGTCGCGGGCGGCGCGCTGCCCGGCGGCGTCGTGGGCACACCCTACAGCATCGCCCTGCAGGCCACCGGGGGGACGATGCCGGAAACCTGGTCCTTGCTTTCCGGGACGCTTCCTGCCGGGTTGTCGCTTTCCAGTGCGGGCGTCATCTCCGGCACGCCCACCGTTGCCGGCACGGCCAGCTTTTCCGCTCAGGTGCAGGACAGCACGGGCGCTATTGCCAGTGCGGCGTTCACCCTGCCTGTCACCACCACGGGACCGGCCACAGGCAACGTCAAGGTACAAACCGACACGCTTCCCGATGGCACCGTGGGCATGCCGTACAGCGCCACCATCGGCGTCAGCGGCGGTTCTGCGCCGTACCACTGCGCGCTCAACGGTACCGCTCTGCCCGCAGGTCTCACGCTTGGGGCCAACTGCCTCGTCAGCGGAACACCTGCCGTCGCCGGCACCACGAATCTGAATGTGACAGCAACCGATTCCGCCAGCCCCGCGGCTCAAGGTTCCGGCAATGTTGTGCTCGTCATCAATCCGGCCGCGAACCTTTCCCTTACGTCGCCCCCTTCCGGCACGGTCGGGCAGCCCTACACCGGCACAGTGGGTGTTTCGGGCGGCAAAGGCCCCTACACCTGCACTCTCGCGGCAGGCACGCTTCCACCCGGCCTGACGCTTGCCGGCGATTGCTCGCTGACCGGCACGCCCACGACGCCTACCACCACATCGGTGACCGTCACGGCGAAAGACTCCAACAATCCTGCCAACAGCACCACGGGCGATGTAACGGTAACGGTCGGTTCCGGTCCCCTGGGGCTTTCTTCGGGCACAGTGCCGAATGGAACCGTCGGCATTCCTTACAGCGCACCGATCCCGGTCTCCGGAGGCACTGCGCCATACGCTTGCACGCTCGCAAACGGCACGCTGCCTGACGGCCTTGCCCTTAGCGCCAACTGCCTCATCAGCGGAACTCCGACGATGACCGGCACAGCAACGGTTACGGTGAACGCCTCGGATGCAAGCAATCCCATGCAGAAGACCAGCGGCCCTGTAAGCATCACCATCAACGCGCAGCCTACCCTTGCCTTGACCTCACCGCCGAGTGCGACCGTGGGTGTCCCGTACACCGGCAATGTCGGCGTTACAGGAGGCACGCAACCTTTCACCTGCACGCTGGTCGCCGGCACCGTGCCCACAGGTTTGACCTTCAATAACAACTGCAGCTTGACCGGAACACCAACCACCGCAGGCACAGCGTCGCTTACGGTGCAGGCGACCGATTCGAGTCAACCGGCAAACCAGGTGACCGGCCCCGTCACAGTGCAGGTAAACCCTGCCCCGGCGACGATCATGGTCAGCTCGCCACCTGCGGCAACGGTCAACACACCGTACACCGGCACCATCCCGGTAACCGGTGGCACCGCGCCCTTCCATTGCGTGTTGACCTCCGGCACCGTTCCGGCGGGCCTCACCTTGGGTGCCGATTGCAGTCTGACCGGAGTACCTACAACGGCCGGTTCGAGCACCGTATCGGTCACCGCAACGGACTCCGCCAATCCAGCCAAATCCACCACCGGTCCTGTCATCATCACCGTCAACCCTGTGCCGGCACTCAGTTTCACCGGCTCGCTGCCGAATGGCGTCGTCAACCAGCCCTACCTGCAAACCCTCGCGGCCACCGGCGGCGTCGGTCCCTATACCTACGCGGTCACCGACGGCGCTCTTCCCGCAGGCATCACCTTGGCGAACAACGGCACAGTCAGCGGCACGCCCACCACACCCGGCGCCAGCAGCTTCACGGTAACGGCCACGGACTCGGAAGGTACGCCGCAAACAGCAAGCCTGCCGCTTGTCTTGCTCATCACCTACGCGCCGACGGCAGCCGATGCGGAGTTCACCGGTCCCTACGCCTTCCTGTTCCAGGGCTATGACGACACGGTGGCTGGCGTCGTGGCGTTCCAAACAGCTTCGGTGGGCAGCTTCACCGCAAACGGCAACGGCACCATCACGGCAGGGGAGCTCGACAGCAATCACCAGACCTCCACAGCCGTCGGCGCAACCGTAGCCACCCATACGGCGCTGGGCACTTATACCCTGGGCGCGGATGGCCGCGGTTTGCTGACCCTCAGCACGTTGAACGCTGATGGTTCGCTCGAGGCTACCCACACCTACGCGCTCGCGCTGCATGCTCCGACTGCCCCGGCCACAGTGTCCGACCGTGGCAGCCTGATCGAGTACGACGGGGATCAGATTCGGGGCACCCGTGGCTCCGGGCAGCTGCGACTCCAACAAACGAATGCGTTTGCTTCCGGACTGAACGGCAGCTACGCGTTTGGCTTGCAGGGCGACACACCTTGCACGGTCTCCTGCGGGCTGAACCTTTCGCTGTTCGGCCCTGCGGCGGAGGTTGGACAGTTCACGGCAGGTCCGGCCGGCATCACGGGGCTGGCCGACGCCAACATCGCCGCGGGCAACTTCCCCAATGTGGCCCTCACCGGCACGGCAACCGGCGCAGACAGTAACGGCCGCCTCAGCTTGACGCTCACCACGGCCAACCTGCCGACCGGTGTGCATCCAGTCGACTATGCCGAATACCTGATCAACGCGGATGAAGCGTTTGTGATGTCCACGGACAAGCATTCCGCATACATCCTCCTCGCAGGGCAGGCCCATCGTCAGCAAACGGCAGCCTTCACCAATGGTTCAGCCACGGGTGCCTATGTTGGCTATGAGAATGCTCCGACAAACCCCGGCCTTGTGGGACAAACGCTCGAGAACGTCGCCAATCTTTCCACCGCAGTCATCTTTGAGGGCAGCGGCGATGGAGCGGGCACCTGCACCACGCACCTGGTCGATCAGGCTGGCGCAACGGCGCTGATCAACAACCTGACCGGTCTCGGCGGTTCCCTTACCGGGCTGCAGGCTGCACTGGGCAGCTACACCGCGACAGGCACAAGCGCCTGCACAGTAGCAGCAGATGGCCGTGAGGTGCTGAACTACGTGGCGCCCACTACAACCGTCGCCGGCATTGTCACAGTCACGGGAACAGCGCCCGCACCGCGCGTCGCTTACCTGTACGGTCCAAACCAAGGTTACTTCCTGGAAACCGGGTACGCCGGACTGGGCACGCTGGAGCAGCAGACAGGCGCACCGTTCTCGGTTGCTACGCTGAACGGCACTTATATTTACGGCCAAACGGCGGCTGCTTCGGTAGCCAGCACAAACGCCGCGGGTGTCTTCACAGCCAATGGGCAGGGCACGGCGCAAACAACGCTGGACGAAAACGTGGGTGTGGGCACGATCAACGCCTTGCAACTGGGTACGACCGCGACTTACCCCTACAGCCTCACCGATCCGAACTACGGCCGGTACCTGCTGGGAAGCTCGGTCGTGATCTACGCAATCTCGCCCACTCGCTTTGTGCTGGTGGACACCAACGTCACCACCACGTCTCCTTCGGTGGCGCTGATCCAATAGCGCTTCGCCATCCAGCCAGGGCTGCACCAAAGCGGCCCTGGCTCCTTTTCTCACTGCTTGCCTGCACTCGGAGTCATTGATGCATCGTTCGGTAAACGCCTTTCTTTCGTTGTTTCTTCTCGCCACGGCGAGTCCTCTGTTGCCGGCACAAGCGCCTGTACGGAACGACGCCGTCGGTGCCCCCCGATTCAGTCTCGCCCTGGGTTATGACTACATTCGGGCCAATGCTCCACCGGCCGATTGCGGCTGCTTCAACATGAACGGCGGTTTCGCTTCGGCGAACCTGCCGATCCGTTCCTGGCTGAGTGCCGACGTCGAGGTGACAGGCGGACACGCCAACAACATCGGCCCGCTCGGCCAGGACCTGACCCTGATGACCTACACTGCGGGTCCGCGGGTCACCCTTGGAAAGCACCGTGTTGCCCCGTTCGCACAGGCCCTCTTCGGGGCCGCGCACGGAGGCGATTCCTACTTCCCCAAGAACGCTTCCTACAGCACAAGCGCGACAAGCTTCGCCTTTACCGCGGGAGGAGGCATCGATTACAACCTGAGTCGTCGCGTGGCGATTCGGCTGGTTCAAGCGCAATATCTCCACACCTCGTTTCCGAATGGATCCACCAACTCACAGCAACATGTCATGCTGAGTGCGGGCGTCGTCTTCAAGTTCGGTGGACGACACGCGAAGGATCGCTTGCCACCACCACCGCCGGCACCGGCGACGGCCGATGCCGTGCCGCCAGCAGCTGATGCAGCGCCGTCATCACCGGTCCAGTCTTCGGCACCTGTAACCGCCGCGGAACAGCCCACACAGGCGTCGCCACAAGCTACGCCGCCTGCACCTGTTCCTGCAGCGAACACCGAGGCTTCTCACCCCGGAAGCGCGATCGGAGACATTTATTTCGATTACAACAGCGCTGAGCTTCGCTCCGACGCGCAGCCCAGTCTTTCGCAGGCATCGGCGCTGCTCGGCGAACACGCGGACACCGGCTTGCTCCTTTATGGCTACGCCGACTCACGAGGCTCCGCTTCTTACAACCTGGCGCTTGGGAAGCGGCGCGCGCAAAGCGTACGCAAGGCTCTTCTTCATCAGGGCGTGCGGCCCGAGCGCCTGAAAATTACCGCCAAAGGGAAAAACGATCCCGTGTGCACGGCACAGGATGAGAACTGCTGGAGCCAGAACCGACGCGTCGCCCTGGTGCCGAGACCCTAGTACGTGTACCACTATCGCTAACTCTCAGACATCGAACCCGGGTTGTCATCCCGACCGAAGCGGGACGGCTGTACCGTCCTCCTGCTTCGGTCGAGATAATAGATTCTGCAAACCTGAGCGAAACAGTCGTGAGCTGTATGTTGAGGCCTATAGTACAGAACAACTCTTTTTTCGCGATTGTCGAGCTTACAAGAAAGTGCCACCAGGATGCGAACGTTCATCTACTCAGAGCACACCACTCTTTCCTCTTCTTTACAGCATGCTCCCCAAGTTACGGAGGACAAGCGCGGAACTTGGCCGAGCACATCAGCGCGTGACGCCGACGCTTTTCACACGCAAAGATTTATCCCCTACTTTCAGCCTTTAGTGGAGTTGCGTACCGGTCGCCTCGCAGGTTTGGAGATGCTCGCCCGTTGTCAACACGAAACGCACGGCCTGCTGCTGCCAGCCGCATTCATGCCAGAGGTCGAGAGCAGTGGAGGGTTGGGTGAGCTCATGCTCGACCTCGCCGTGCAGGCCGCCATGGACTTTCGCTCCCTTCCCTACCAGGTGGGTTTGTCTCTCAACATTTCACCGTTGCAGCTGCGCGATGTCGATCTGCCCCGACAAATACGGGCCATCGCCGCCCATATCGGTGTGTCGCTTCGTTGTTTGACCGTCGAGATTACCGAAACAGCCATTGCCATCGACGACCCGCATTGCCTCAGCACGGCACGCGCGTTGAAGGAGATGGGTTGCCGCCTGTCGCTCGACGACTTCGGCACGGGGTACTCCTGCCTGCTGCAACTGCAGGCGCTTCCCTTCGACGAAATCAAGATTGATCGCCAATTTGTGGGTTCCATGTTGCATAACCCGGAAAGTCGAAAGATCGTCTCCGCTGTGATCGGTCTTGGGCAAAGCCTCAATCTCCGCACTGTCGCCGAAGGGGTGGAAACCGAGCAGCAAAGCGAGATGCTCCGCTGGCTGGGTTGCGACATCGGCCAGGGCTGGCTGTATGGACGCCCTATGCCCGCAGCGGCGTTGCGGGAGCTTTTCGAACGTCCCACACCGGAACAACGGCCTTCCAGTTTCTTCCATGCCGCTCAACCCAGTCTGGATAGCCCCGCCACGCGTTTGGCACAGCTACAGGCTATCTACGACGGCGTTCCCGTTGGCTTGGCTTTTCTGGACAAAAAGCTGCGTTACCTGAACTTAAACAAAAGAATGGCGCAGATGAACGACTGTACAGTGGAAGAGCACCTTGGACGAACCGTACACGAGGTGCTGCCGGAACTCTTTCCGCTGATCGAGCCCTTTCTACAACGCGCTCTGCGAGGAGAGGTGATCCACGATGTGGAACTTCTCATTGAACCCTCGAAAGGTTCTCCCTATGTGCGATGGTTCTCATACCAGCCGGCGCTCGATCGGACCGGCGAGGTGATTGGGTTGTGTATTGCCGTGTCGAATCGGAACGAGGGGGTCTCCGGATTGTCTGCTTGAGCAAGAAATACTCAGTCTTTCGGCTGGCGTTGGTTCGAAAAAGAGACCGTAATCTGCGCTCGTGGAAGGGTTCACAGCGGCGCTCGATAAAGCGCATGCATCCGGTTTTGGATGGACTGCAAACAGTCGCATGACAAGGACGCGAGTTCCTCGGGTTTTTGTATGGAAATGTGACCTCGCGCGCTTTGAACGATCCCTTTCTTTTCAAGCCTGTGGAGAGCAAGGCTCAAGGTCGGCCTGCTTGATCCCAACACAACACCCAGAATGTCATGGGTGAAGGGAAGATCGTGGCTTGTCAGTCGACTCTGTGCCATGATCAACCACCGAGCCAAACGCGGTTCAACATCATGGAGGCGGTTGCAACAGGCTATCTTCGAAAGAGCGCAGCTGTAACTTTGCGAAAACTCCAGAATGCGTTTTCGCAGATCCGGCAGTTCTTCAAAAAGCGACGCCAGATCGCCCAAGGCAATCTGCCAACCGGCACCGTCCGTTTGCATGAAGCAGTCTGCCGGATCGTTCGCAGGACCAAGAATATGCAGACATCCCACCAGGCCTTCTCGACCGATCATGCCGATCTCGGCAGAGATACCCGACGCCGTCGTCGAAACCACAGAGGCTAGACCGGAGTTCAGCAAATAAGCATAAGGTGGCGTTTGATCTGCACGATACAACGATGCCTTGAAAGGCAGGTGTACATACCGCATCTCCTTCAAAACCCTGAACTGAGATGCAGTGCTTACACTGGACAATAAAAGGTTTGACAGAGAACTCGATGCGGGTAAGTTCATAGCCCTCTCAATCTCAACTGGGCGTTTCTGTGCAGATTTGTAAAGAACCAATATATACAGGACTGACAGCTTATGACTTCGTCTTTCCGCTGTACGCGCCGCTTTGCGACATCCTGGGGCAAAGCCTGAGCGCGGTGCGGGCATCAGGACCCAAGCCAGCATTCAGGGATGACCCGCTGAGCCTTGTCGATCAACTGCGAAGCGCTTGCACCGAAAAGGTGGCTGGGTGCACTGCAATGCCCGGATGTTTGCGCGTGAAACGATGGGGCGTTGTTACGAAACTTCTATGTCCAGACGCGATTTGCCCGCGAGCAGGATCCTGGAAAGCAAAACGTGGGTCGGACTTACCGCGCCGATCGTAGCGGTTGTGAGCGGTTTGCCGTCCGATGGATGAACATGGATCTGAAGATCGGCTGTGAAGTTCGCCGGGATGTCCAGAGTAATTTTCCAGCGGTGATCGCCAACAGCTTTTGTTTGCCAGCCGATCACGCCAAAGCGGGTTGGGCAGCGCTTGACAGCGATGGTTTTGCCCGCCGCAAACCAGTGCCGGGGCGCGGCTTTTTGAATATGGCAAAGGTCGGCAGTGGAATCCTCATAGCAGAGCAACCAGCGCAGGCCCACGGTGGGCTGGAGCGCGCTGTTGATGACGGCGGACCAACCGTATGGGCTGCCTTCGCCGGGAAAACCACCGGGTAGAAGGGCATCCTCGGGGGAATAGCGATTCCCGGAGTCTGCGGCATAGCAGACCAAAGCGTACAGGTTCAGTAGAAAGGGGCGGTAGTCCTCTTGACGTATCTTGACCGCGAGGGATCCGTGATCCATGAAGTTCGAGGTACGGCACCACGCACCAACAGTGTGGAGGCCGAGGATTTGCATGCCGGCCAGCTCGCGGTGGCGCAGGTGCCCCAGATCGAGTTGAGCATCTCCCCAGTCGGCCA
>CAXTRN010000030.1:0-23945 GCA_964246645.1 uncultured Acidobacteriaceae bacterium | reverse complement strand
CGGTGGCGAGGATCGCCCGCAACTGGTCCCAGGTCAGAACTTGCTTGTCCTTGGGCCGGAGATTCTTGGGAATCTTCAGCTTACGGGTTGGGTCCTTAACCAGGAACTCCTGCTCGATTGCTTCGTCGAAGATGGACTTGAGGTAAGAGCGGGCTTGCTTGACTCTGTCCTGCGAGTAACGCCGGGCCAAATCGTTCACGTGCGTTTGCAATGCGAACTTGTCAATCATCTCGATCGCGTCCGCTCCGAATTTCTGGATCAGATCGATCTCGATTTGCGCCGTCTTCTCTTTCGCCGTCTCGGGTCGCCAATCTCCTTGCCGAAGCGGAAGGTAGCGATTCCGAACAAACCATTCAAATGTGGCAGCACCGTCTTTCAGGACTCTACCGTCTGCAATTTGGCCGGTTTGTTTGGCGATCTCGGCTCGGAGCGCTTCACGCGCGGCGAGCTTAGTCATCTGCGCTTTAAGGCCGAGTCGAACAACAACGCGCACGACTCGGACAGTGTCGGTTGTAGGGTCCACTACTTCCCTGCGGTAATAGCCATACCAGCGCTTGCCGCGAAGGACGAGCGAACCCGTCTGATGTGATTTACCCATTGGATTCTCGTCTCTGTGGGGGAGAACAGCGGGCACCTTTATTCTAGCGGCTCCGGAAGCGATTAGCTGAAGCTCTTTCTCGCTCACAGATGAAGTCTTCGATCGCACTCGCTCGGTATCGAAGCGTGCCGTCGCCCATGCGAATTACGGGCAGCCGTGGCAACTTCCGGGATGAGTGATCCCACACCCAATCTTTGCTGACGTTGAGCCTCCGTGCGACATCCTCAACCGTGAGGATAGGGTCCAGAACTGATGCTCGCTGCGGCGGCCTTCGGTCCGCTGAGGTGAGGGGATCTCTGGGTTCCGCGACAGGGCGTTGAGAATCAGAGAGCGGTTGGTCTTGTATAGATCGATGGAATTGCATAAAGACTCCCGAGCACCATCGGGTGCAGCGAACGTGCAGATAGGCTCCGTCTACGGAAGGCTCTCCGTCCAATGAAATCTCGTCAGTCTACTATTCCGCCGCGGCATACGATGAGGCGTCTGCCACGGCTCTGTTTGAGGCTCATTGATCCGAGAGCTTGCGAGCAGCAAGGCATTGACAGGCGTTGCTCAGAGCGAGAACACTGACGCCACCGATGGCGACTTCGCCCTCACGGCGCCGTCAAACGTGTTAGGTGATTCGGGCCATGTCTGGAGCCGAAACGAAGTACCTCCGAGCTGCGACCGTTCTCATGGAAGAGAGGAACTTCTCTCGCGCTGCACGGAAGCTCGGCTTGGGCCAGTCCGCGTTAAGCAAGCAGATGGCAGCTCTTCACGATCTGCTCGGCTACGAGTTGTTTGTTCGGAGCGGTCGCATTATGGTGCCTACTGCAGCCGGAGAGATCTTTGCTGCGGAAGCAAGGATCGCACTCGAACATGCCGAGCGGGCCATTCGCTTGTCGCGGGCTGCGGTCCACACGTCAGGGAACACGTTGCATGTAGGGAAATCGCCGTACACTGATCCGTTCCTGATCACCAACCTGCTCTCGCTACGTCTTCCGTATTTTCCCAACCTCAACATTGAACTGACCAGCAAAGTCGCTGTTGCACTTATGCACGATCTACTCGATGGCAGTCTGGATGCCGCTTTCCTAACGGGCATCCCCGACACCGCGAGAATCAGCACGGTCGTTGTGGGGAAGCAGCGATTCTTTGCCGTCATGCTGGAGCAGGATGATCTTGCGTGGTCGCTGGAGATCACAGCAGAAGAACTTGCGCAGCGTTCGTGCATTCTGTTCGATCGTCATGTGCAGCCGTACTTGTATGACGAAGTGTTAGAGCGGGTCAGGCCGGCAACCACGCCGGGCAGCTCGATCCACCATGTCACGACGGCTGAGGAGGCGTCACAACTTGTCTCACGAGGACTTGGCATTGCAGTGGATCACGCAAGCAGGAGCCTGGCGCATCGCGAGAGAGGGGCTAACCATTCGACCTATCTCCGTTGAGGGGCTCGTCCTGGAGACGAAGTTGGCATGTAGAGCAGACAACGAATCGCGGCAGGTAAGTGAATTCGTCCGAGGTTTCGTGCGTCAGCTCAAACCACAGGCGGCTTCAAATCAGCTACAGCTGGGGCTTGCTGGGTGAGACGCTATTTACTTCGGCGAAGTTTTCACTCGCACCCGTAGCGGGCCAACGTGGCCGCAGACCTTACACGTGATCAAGCCGCTGATGTTGACTCCCTGGCCGGATTCGTCGGGAGTCTGAGTTGCTCCGCAACGCTCACATTCGTGCACCACGACCGGTGTTGTTTGCCCGTTCATTGGCTAGCCTCTAGCGTGGCACATAAGGAAAGGCGAGTGTTGAGTGCCACGGATGCTCCGTCACTCATCAGCTTCAGTGATCTCGAATGTAGGGCGATCTGCGATTAGTCAGCGCATGAAATTAGTTCCCTGGCTCTCTTCGTTGAGCTCATCTGCGGGGCTGGCGGCTCCGCAAGCGATTACTAATTCGTCTTTGAATCGCTTATGCATTTAGCAAGGGCCAGATGTGTACCTTGCGCGCCAGCAGCCTCAATGAGAAGCGCCATATCTTTTCGGCCGATTCTGGTGGCCGCAGGTCTACCGGCCTCAGGTTCATCCATTTGGCGTTGAGCATAGCCAGCAAAGACGCGCGGCATCAACTCGTCAATCAAGGCTTCTTTAGCGACCTTTAGGTCGACGTCACCTGCCCGCAGAATTTGGTAGGTGTCGTTCAACAGTTCGCTCATCGTCAAGATCATCTGGTTTCCGCTGAGCTTCACTAGCATTGCTTGCTCGGGCTTCGGACCGATCCACCGTGTCCTTCCCGCAGTGGAGAGGATCGGATCCACCAAGTGGAACGTATCCTGCCGACCCGCGCACATAATTGTGAGTTCTCCTTTCACAGCAGCCTCAGGCCTGCCAAACACAGGAGCGGCAAGAAATCGTTGGGACCGAGCCGCATGAGCCGCTTCCAGCTCACGCGCGAGCCGGGGAGAAATCGTCTCCATGGCGATATGCATCGCGCCTGGTTGCATAGCCTCGACAAATCCGCCAGGTCCGAACGCGACTTCGCGCAAGGCATCGTCGTCAAATACGACGGAGATGACAGTGCTTGCGGCTCCAAGCGCGGGAATCCTCTCCACGGCTCGTCCACCACTCCTTGTGAACTCTTCCAAGCTCTCGTGCCGTCTCGCCCAACCAAGCATGGGATACCCTGCGGCAAGCACATGACTCGCCACAGCGGCACCGATCTTGCCTAAGCCGACGATACCAACCAGCGTTTTCTCTGGCATCGTTTCCCTTTCTGAATGTCAGGCCAGAGATCTACCAGCGAATGACAATTTTTCCAAAATGTGAGCCGCTACGTAGACGCTCCAGCGCTTGCTGGGCGTCCTCGAATGCAAAGGTTGCGTCGATCACAGGACGGAGCGAATGCTGCTGAAAAAATGCCATAACGGTCGCCAGATGCTCGGCAGGACCGACGGTGACACCCATGATGTTGGCGTTCTCCCACATCAACCGACGAAGGTGAGGTGCAGGATCGACACCAGAGAGCACACCGACCTGAACGATGGTTCCGCCCGTGGCCACGGAACGCACGGAACGGTCGTAGGTATCCGGTCCTCCAAGCTCCAGGATGTGGGTCGCACCAGAATTTTGCGTAGCCTCCATCGCGGAGACATCCCAGTCCGGTTTCTGGCGATAGTTGATCAGCACCGAAGCGCCCATCGTCTTTGCCTTCTCCAACTTCTCATCCGAAGACGAAAGCACGATCGCCTTCACTCCCATCGCCACGCCGATCTGGAGGCCGAACAGCGCCACTCCGCCAGTGCCTTGCACAAGCAGCGTGTCGTTCGCCTTCATGCCCGCGCGTACAACCAGACCATTCCAGGCAGTTACGGCTGCGCAAGGAAAGCAGGCCGCTTCGTCGAAGGAAAGTTCGTCAGGAATCGCCACCAGAGAGGCTTCAGGCATAACGATGAAATCGGCCAAAACGCCGTCCGTAGCCAATCCGCCCAGACCGGACGGTATGTAAGCCGGGCGAAAAGGGCCGGTCAGCCAGTCGCGAAGGTGAGACATCGCCACTCGCGCCCCCGGCTGCCACCGTTGCACTCCTTTCCCAACCGTGTCCACTATCCCCGCACCGTCCGATAGTGGAATGCGGTTCTTCACCTCGCCACGACCGGCTGCTGCAGAGATAAGCAGATCGCGGTAGTTGACGCTCGCGGCCTTTATCCTGACGCGTACCTCGCCCGGACCAGGTTCAGGCACGTTCACTTCGTCCAGAGTGAGAGATCCGGTATTTGAGTAGTGATACGCCTTCATTCAATTCTTCTCCTAAACTTCTACAATTGAGCGCGGATGCCGATGAACGTTTTCGGCCGTGACTCAGAGGGTGATCACAACCTTGCCGATCTGTTGGTTACTTTCGAGGTATCGGTACGCGTCTACGCTGTCGACAAAAGGAAAGACACGCGCGATTTCAGGTTTGAAAGAACCGTCGGAGACATGGTCGTAGATGTAACGCTTCATTTCGTTCCATGCTGGTGTATCGTTCAGCTCTTGGAATGTATAGCCGTACATGGCAATGCTCCGGCCGAACACCGCCAGCGGAAGCGGCGTCGGTTGCCCCGACAACATTCCGTAGATGAAGATCGTTCCGCCGTTGGCTGTCGCTTGTGCCAAGGCGTTGACACCATCACCACCGATGGGATCGAAGACAATGCGGGCTTTCTTTCCGCCAGTAATCTCGTCCACTCGGGCCACAAGGTCTTCCTCCTCCGTGACGATCACATAATCCGCGCCGAGCGCGAGCAGCTTGTCTCGCTTCACTGCAGTCCGAGTTACCGCTACGGACGTTCCACCCTCAGACTTGACCATCTGAATGGCAGCGAGTCCGACTGATGAGCTGGCGGCGGTAATGATGACGAAGTCGCCGCTGGACACCTTGCCAGAATGCACAAGGGCTCCGTAAGCCGTGCAGTACTGCATCCAGATAGCTGCGCCTTCTGTTGAGGAAATCGTTTCAGGGATTGGCACGAGAACGGACGCCGGCACGACCGCCATTTCAGCGAGAACAGGATACTTGTTCATGGAGAAGCCCGGAATGGTGCCGAAGCGCCGATCCTGCAGCGAACGATCGACATCGGAACCCACGTCCGTCACGGTTCCCACGGCTTCATACCCCAGGCCGGATGGCAAGTCAGGCATCTCAAAATAGGCGCCGTGGTAGTACATGCTTTCGGCTCGGTTAAGCCCAACTGCTTCAATCTTCAGCAGAACCTCGCCAGCTTGCGGTTGGCGATCTGCGACATCGTCGAGACGAAGTACCTCGGGACCGCCAAGCCTGTCAAAACGAACAGCACGCGACATAGAGAATCGCTCCCTTCAAGATCACATTAGGCGGTCTCGAAGGAAGCAGTAAGTTGGTTGCCCATCCTATTACCAGTGGTACTAGGCAGCTAAGAATTGACGAAATCTCGGGTCGTCACGTCGTTTGTGCCGCGTAATGAACGACTTGGTTCGTATTGCTTCGAGTAGCAGGCGTGAATACCACAAGACGCTGATTGTGCGTTGTTGATAGAGTAAGCACGTTGTAGCTGTACTCCACTGCCCTACCGTTCCGGCGGAATACCTTAACACCGTCTTCCAGAGGGTGGATCAGTGGACTGTCCCACCATTGCCGGAACTCGTCGCTGACCGCCTGCAGCTCAGCAACTAGGTCGTTGAAGGACGCTCTGTTTTGATGACGCCAGAAATCCATTCTAAATTTTTCGAGACTCACTCGCGCTTGCGTTTCCCAGTCAACGTGCAATGCGCGAAGCCTTGGCGAGGTGAAAAGGAAGCGGATCATGTTCGGCTGAATTGTTTGCTTCAACGCTAAGTCTCGAAAGAGGTTCTCAGCAGCGCTGTTCCAAGCAAGCACATCCCATCTCGTGTTCGAGATGTACGCTGCGTCCATCATCCTGCTGAGCAAGGCTGATGATGATTGCGCGACTGTGTGGTCTTCCAACGCCATGTTCGGGGGAGGCCGGTTGTGAGCGAGAGCGAACAAATGCTCACGCTCCGCTTGAGACAGTCGCAGTGCAGCGTACAGTCGTTCCAGAACTTCACTGGAAACGTTCACGTCCCGTCCCTGCTCAAGCCACGTGTACCAAACAAACCCAACTTGAGCGAGTTGTGCGACTTCTTCGCGGCGAAGTCCCGGTACACGGCGCTGGCCAACGGACGAAATGCCTACCGATGCGGGCTGGATGCGCGCACGCATGGCGCGAAGAAATGCTCCAAGAGCAGCATTGGCTGAGCTCGACGGACGGCCGCGCGATTTTGGGTCACCATTCATTGCGATTTGAGCGATGCGCTGACCGGGCGAGTCAGGCCTCTCCTCATCATCGCAGGTATTCTCAACTCCCCGGCAGAGGCTTGATAACGGCAAAGAAGATCTCGCGCCCGTCCTGGAGACGAAGTTGGCATGTAGAGCAGACAACGAATCGCGGCAGGTAAGTGAATTCGTCCGAGGTTTCGTGCGTCAGCTCAAACCACAGGCGGCTTCAAATCAGCTACGGCTAGGGCTTGCTGGTGAGAAGCTACTTACTTCGACGAAGTCTTGACTCGCACCCGTAGCGGGCCCACATGGCCGCCAACCTTACACATGATCATGCCGCTGATGTTCACTCCCTGGCCGGATTCTTCTGGGGTCTGAGTTGCTCCGCAACGCTCACATTCATGCACCGCGACCGGAGTCGTTTGCCCGTCCATTGGCTAGCCTCTACCGTGGCATAGAAGTAAGACCGGTGTTGAAAGCCACGACGGCTCAATCACCAGTTCAGAGCTTTACTAATCCGCTCAACTTCATTCGCAAGCCGACGATCTCGAGCAACTTGTCGGGCGTAATGGCAGAGTCTGAACGCGAATACCGGTTGCATTGGCGATACCGGGGCCGCTCCGCAGAGCGCGAGTTCGGCCTGGCCTTTGACCCGAGCGGACTCAAGACGGTGTCTTGGCCTGCACGAAGATCGCCTCGAGTTCCTGAGCGTCAGCACACACCGGCACCAGATACTCGGCAATATTTGCATTCGCGACCCAGCTGGAGCTCGGATCCCATTCTGCTTCTCCCAACGAAGCCATGCCGATGCATCCGCCATGGGGCCGATGCGCCTCTCTCAGAAGAAGCCGGTTAACTACGTAAGCCGTTCCTGATCATTGAAGCGCCCGTAGGTGTTCGCTGTCCTCAACGGCGTTCCGTCATTTTTATAGAGGGTCCAATCCGACAAAGCCTGTTCATGATGGAAGAGCAGCTTGTTGAGCTTGAAGTACGCTCCGGGAAGCCTTTGCTGAAACTGCTCGACGTGCACAATCAGACTTTCCAGGCCGTTGAACTCATCTCCCGGGTTTGTAGACCGAACATCGTCACTCACGGTTTGCGTTAGCAGCCGTCTTCTTTCTTCGGGTGAAACGTTGCCATACGCTTCAAGGTACAAAATCCAGATTTGTTCAGCAGCTTCCTTTGTCATGTCCATCTCCTTACGTTCCCTTGTTCTTGAACCGCGATTGCAAACGGAGTTTCTTCTACAAACCGTTGAAAGACGTTAAAGCAGCACGCACGACCTGCTCGCCCCATTCCGGTACGAAATGGTCGGCTTCTGAAAGAACGAAAGGGGCTGGACAACCATGAATCCGGCTTCGCAGTGCGTGCATCGCGTCCGCGTCTGGAGCCTTGGCGCCAACGGCCATAAAAGATTGTCCTGTCCACTCCTCAGTCCAGAATCGAAGGGCCTTTTTCGCTTCCGGAACTCCTTCCATCTCAGGCTCCACCATGGCCAGCTCCGGGAAAGTCCGCGCGCCGGCTTTGAACCGGCTATCAGGAAAGGGAGCATCGTAGGCAGCCACTTCCTCGTTCGTGAGCTGGGGCGTGATGTGCCGGAGAAGATGTCCCACTGGTAAATCCGGCATCTTGCTAACGAGGGATCTCCACTCGTAATAATGAGGCCCCAGCGACTCGCCCACGGGCAGCACAGTGTTCATCACGAACAATCTGTCCAGTGTTGCGCGAAAGCCGGGATCAAGCGGCAGAGTGAGTCCCAGCGTTCCACCCCAATCCTGAACGACCAAGGTTAGGTTCTGAGGGGCAACATGCTCGACAAAGCGCAGAAGGAAGTCACGATGGAAGTGAAAGCTGTATACCGAATCCTCAACGGGTTTATCCGAACGGCCGAAACCGAAGAAGTCGGGTGCAAGCACACGGGCTCCAGTCTCCAGCAGTACAGGAATCATCTTGCGATAGAGGTAGCTCCACGTCGGCTCACCATGTAGGCACAGGAATGTTCGATCTGCGTTCTTTGGCCCCAGATCCAGGTAGTGGGCTCGAAACCCCTCATACCCTGGTAGGGACTCCACGTAGTTTGGTTCGTATGGATATCCCGGCAGATCCACAAAATGGCTGTCGGGCGTCCGGAGCGCCTCGATCCTCTTGAGGTTGGTTGTTCTCACCATCGTCATGCCCGTCTCACGACTCCTTTCTTCTTTTGACTAGGAGAAGCATCGGTGTGCACGTAGTGGGTCATCCGAAATCGTTTATCTCCCGTCCAACATTGATGGACCCTTTCCTGGACCTGATCCAACTGTTGCGGCCACAGGCAACGTTGTGGGGGCGCACCGATGCTGTTGGCCGATGGGGAGTGTCGTTCCGCCAAAGAAACGATCTGTTGTTTTGCTGGGTAGAGCAAGGTGAGTGCCTGCTGATTCGCCAGTTCGCTGCGCCGTTATGTCTCCGACCCAACGACTTCGTTCTGGTTCGAACGTCCACCCCGTTTTCACTCACCTCAGACCCCACCGTAGAACCGTTAGACAGCGAAACAATCGTCTCGGCTACGAGGGGCCTAACACTTGGTGGGGGTGTTGACAAGCCGGTCACCCTGCACGGTGGCAGGTTTGTCTTCGACAGCGTGAATGAGAGCTTGTTGACTGTACTGCTCCCGCCATTGGTTTACATCCGGGCCGACGACACTCCCTCCTGGCGTGTGCGCTCTCTGCTGAAGATGAATCAGGCAGAATCCTCCACTCCGGGAGTTGGAAGCAACTTCATCATCGTTCGCCTGATGGAGTTGCTTCTCGTAGAGATCCTGCGGAACGAGGCTGTCCAGTTGGACGGGGAACGTACCGGGATGCTCGTCGGCCTTGCCGATCCAGTCACAGCTCGCGCCCTTGTAGCCATGCACGGAGATGTAGCGCGCGACTGGACTGTGGCCGGCCTTGCCCGGCTATGCGGCCTCTCGCGTTCTTCTTTCGCGGCGAGATTCTCGAGGGTGGTGGGAACAGGACCTATCGAGTACCTGATGCATTGGAGAATGGCTCTGGCCAAGGATCAGCTGCAGCGAGGACAGCGAAGCAGCGGACAGGTTGCGTTGGCGGTCGGGTTTAAGTCCTCAAGTGCATTCAGCACCGCATTTATGCGGGAAACGGGATGCTCGCCCAAGCACTTCGCAGCACTACACAAACCTTTATAAGTGCCGTTGTTGGGATTTGACGTTCTTTCCGGCCCCGAACCGGCTGCCCTGCTCACGTCACTTCCTACAACGCGACATATGGGGAGTGATCGTGATCAGCAGACCTCTGCGCACACGCTCAGGCTAATTTTCCTGCTTCGTCAAAGGTCAACCGAGGACTGCGGGGGTGAGCTGATTCCGGATTGCCATAGCCCAGGCTGCAAAGAAAGTTCGACTGAATGCGCGTCCCGGCAAAGAACTCCCGATCGACGCCGGCATTGTCGAAGCCCGACATCGGCCAGCAATCCAAGCCAAAGCGCGAGCCGCGAGGATCAGGTATGCGCCTTGCAGATTCCGTTGCGCATGGCCATGCTCTCGGTCATGCCCTCGTCTGCCTTGAGTCTTTTCAGCACCACGGGAACAATTCAGAGCTTACCAAGACGCTCATCTTCATCGAGGGCCTTAGCCTTGGAGCATCTTCTCGGGGTGATGGGGAGAGTTCGAACGCGGGTACCGGTCGCGTGCCGGACCGCGTTGACGATAGCGGGAGCCTCCGTTTAGACAGCCGAGCGCTATTCGGTTTGTGACGCGACGATCCCAAACTCAAGAACCATTCGAGTCGCCTCGAAAGCTCAGGCGCTCTCCGGTAACTGAAGGATATGAGCTTTGCCGGACGGTTTGCCTGCGTTCCCTGCAAACCTGTGGTGGACAATGCCGACAAGGCGCAATGCTGAGATCAAAGGAGAATATTCACTATGCGCTTCGAAACACTCCTCCTTAGTTCTTGGCCTTACGCTTACATCTTCAGCAAGTCTGAATGCACAATGCAGCGCAGCAGATCACCTGAATGTGTTGGTTGTCGATGCACCGATGAGAACGGCAGTTTGTTGCTGCCCTGTGTACAGCCCAGCGCGTATGTTCTGTCGATTCATACCCCCCGGTTTTGAGGACAAAGAGCTGCGGCAGATCAAGGGTGCTCAGGAAGAGGAGTCTACGACGGTGGAGGTTATGGGACAGACGGATGCAACCTACGCCGGTCGGCGGTATTCTTCGTCCGTGACCTGTTCGTACCAGTCGGCCATGGTTCCGTCGGGCCGCGCGCCCTGCATGGAGATGTGGCTGAACACCTGATCCGGCCCGGCGCCGTGCCAGTGCCGCTCTCCCGGTGCGATCACGACGGTATCGCCAGGGTTGATAATTCTGGCGGGCTCACCGGCGAGCTGCACACGACCGCTGCCGGACATGCCGATCAGGACTTGCCCGAACGGATGCGTGTGCCACGCGGTGCGGGCGCCGGGTTCGAAGGTAACCAGAGCCACATGCAGCGGGGGTGTGGCACTGTCGACCGCCAGCTCGCTCGACCACACGGTGCCGGTGAACCATTTTGGGGGACCCGCCTTGCTGGGTGCCTCGCTTACTCGGGTCAGCTTCATGCCGGGTTTTCTCCTCCACGCCGCTCCGCCAGCTCCAGCCAGGCAGCGCGCGTCCAATTGCGGAATTCAATCGCGAAATGGTGCAGGTGCCGTTCGACCAGTTCGGGCGGAGCCGCACTGGGCAGGTGCGTGGTGAACTGGAGGTGCAGACCGTCCGGCTCGTCCCGCGACTGACGCATGCTGAACCCGACGCGCAGTCCGTTCGCGTCGAGGAGCTCCAATCCATCATGCAACGAATAGGCCGGGTCCCACGGCATCGGGAAAGCGAAGTCCTCGGGCAACGGATGGTAGAAGACGCGCCAGGGAAGCTCCGTTTCACCGACGTTTTCGATCACTTCCACCTTCTCGTCCTGCACGGGGTGGCTGACGAAATGTTCCGGGTGCCCCGCGCGAAAGTGCTCCTCGCGGTCGCGCGTGACAAGATCGGTATACCAGTCCTGAAAGGCCTGCGCTCCCGGCCCGGGAACGACCAGCCGCAACGTGGCGGACTGCCACTGACCCTCAGATGCCTCCACCCAGGTCCGCACGGTCGCCTGCATCGCCTGTAGATCGTCATCCAGAAGGGCGCGCATGGCGTCATTCCCCAGCTTGCGTTTCAGGTACGCCAGCGCGTGCCGCGCTCGTTCGAGCTCCGCGTCCCGGATGTCGGCGTTGGTGAGCGATCGCGGACCAGCAGTGCCGGTCGCAGGATAGTGACGGTCATCAAAGGTGATAGACATGGGCTTACGCAACCTCCTCGAGAAAGTGGAGAAGCTCTTCGGTCAGTCGCTGCGGGCGCTCTTCGGCCAGGAAATGCCCGCACTCCTCGATGACCACGCCGCGCACTCGCTCCGCCAGGGGACGGATCGAGGGTTCAAGCTCTTCCCCCGCGCTCGCCGAGCCCGCGATCGTTAGCACGGGCATCGGAAGCTTGGTTTTGGCGTGCTCGCGGTTGTGCGCGGCATCGATCGTGTGGGTGCGGAAATACTCTATTCCGCCAAGCAACGCGCCGGGAGCCGCCAAGTGGCGCGCATACCGCTCCAACACGGCCTCATCCAAGGCGGCCGTGTCGTACGCCTGCTGTAGCATCATGTGCGAGACGAACATCTGTTCCCGTCCGGTGATCAGGGCTTCGGCAAGCCCATTGGGAGCCTCAAACAGGGGCAGGTGGAACATGCGGGGGTATTTGGCGGCGTCGAACAAGGCCTCCAGGCCCAAGCCCGCCAGGGCCGCTTCAGTCAGTACGAGCCGCTTAACCTCCGACCTGTACATGCTGGCGTAGGCATAGGCGACCATCATGCCGACATCGTGGCTGACCAGGTTGATCGGCCCAAGTTGCAGGTGCTGCACGAGTTGATGAATGTCTTCAGCCACGGTGCGCTTGTCATACCCGCCGCCGGGCCGGTCGGAGTCGCCGCAGCCCCGCAGGTCGGGGGCGACAACCATATAACGCTGGGCAAGAGCAGGGATAACCTTGCGCCAGTAGTATGAGGTCATCGGGAAACCGTGCAACAGCACCACCGGCTCACCTTGGCCGGCAAGGGTGAAATGCATCCTGACTCCGTTCACCTCGGCAAAATGATGAGCGCCGGGCATCTTGGCTATTTCCGCGTTCTGCATTCCATCTCCTGTTGGCATACCTTGTTCGGGTCTTGGGTCCGGCGCTCTGCTGCACCGATATAAACTGCATCTCTACTTCCTCCTGCAGCGGGGCTTTCGAACCGCTGTTGGGATGCCAGACCGGAATACGCACTTTGGCTCTCTTCGTCACCGCACGGCTTCCCAGCCGTGCGAAAAGGATGAAGCAGCAAGGTTGCGGACGCCCTCCAGCGTCAGGCAGGACTACACCGAAGCGAAAACTTCTGGTCAGCGTCTGTCCGTGACGAAGGCAAGCACAGCTGCGGAAAACGCCTCTGGGTTTTCTTCCGGTGGATAGTGCCCGCTGCGCGGAATGAGCGCGACGCTACCATTCTCGGCAATCTCCTGCAGCAAGGCGTCGGGCATGTTTCCAAGAAAACTCTCCGCTCCGGCGACAAAGAGTGTCGGCATCTTGAGCCGCCCTGACTCCCTGAAGAAAGCTTCGTTGTCTTCTCCATCCTGATCGAAGGCGCGATAGACTTCAAAGCCCGCCTTCATACCGCCCGGACCTGCATAATGCGTTGCGTAATGGTCAATCACTTCTGGTCCGAACGCGCCCAGGTTGAAGGCAATTCTGTCGAAGAAATCCTGGATGTAGACCCGCTCACGGCCAGCTGTAAGGGTCTCCGCCATATTGTTTCTGGCGTTATGCCAGAAGAAATGTGCAAGATTCGAGTTCCGCAGTTTACCCGTAGTCAGAAAGGCTTTGAATGTTGGGGTCCCCGGCACAATCGCATCGACCAGAACGAGTTTCTTCACACTGGCCGGGTAGCGTGCGGCGAAGGCAAAGGCTACCGTCATGCCGATATCATGGCCGACCATCACGACCGGTCCTGTCATGGAGAGATGATCCACCAGCAGAGTGTGGATGTCCTGCGCCATAGTCCGTTTGTCATAGCCGCTCGCCGGTTTTGACGAGTTGCCTGCTCCCCGATAGTCGACTGCGATCACCCGGTAGCCGGCTGAAGCGACAAGCGGCATGACGTGACGCCACTCCCACCATGTTTCGGGATAACCGTGAATCAGCACCATGGTCTCCGTCCCTGAACCCATCTCAACGTAGTGCAGTTGCACATTGGGCTCTACTTCCGCCATTCCATGCTGAAACATACTTGCATCAACCATGATTTCCTCCTACGGCAGGTCAGCATATCTGCCCATCACAAATGCCAATATGCTCGACTTATTCCGCCCTGCTTTCAATGGGGACGAGGGCTGCATGCTTACCCTCGTCCCTGCTGAACTATTTTGTGTGAGTCCGCGTCATGTGGATCAACTCGACCATCGAGTCGTCCGGCTGCAAGCCCAGCACCGCGTCAAAAATCTGTGTCGCGCGATCTTCGCCGTATGCCTGGCCAGCCTCATTCATGAATTTCGCTTTCAGAGCATCGTCGCCCATCCAGTTAGAGGGCTCGCCCTTGGGTGTGTCTTCGCGGTCCGTCAAGTTGTTACTGCCTGCCGCCACAGTGAGTTTGGCAGCACCGTCCGGAAGGTCCTTGTTCTCCTTGAGGACCATACGCTTCGTCACGCCCAGTAGGGTCTCGTCCTTAAGCTTTTTATAGGTGTCCCAATTGACAGTTCCATCGATCCAACCGGCGGCTGTCGTGAAGTAAAGACTGAACTGCGCGTCAACCGTGGAACGCGGTGCACGCTTGAAGACTTCGTCGCCACCAACGATCTGATTCGCAACTGCGTTGATCTCCATAGTGAGCGTCGCGCCCGGGCGCTCTGCCTCGGGAACCTGGTCGCGCAGCTTGATGGCGAGATCGATGGAAGCATGCGCCAACCGACAGCATGGATAAGGCTTGATGCCGGTGCGCAGCGTCAGCCAATCTGAACCGAGGTTCTGGGTGAGGTCCTCCGCATGCGGCGACGGTGAATACGCGTGCAGCAGTCCGTACTGCCCTTCGAAGGCCGAGGTGGCACCGATCGTTCCGGCTTCGGTTAGGGCCGTCACGATCAGCGCATCGTGCGCGGCAAAGCCGGGGTGCAGGCGCTTGTTCCACGATCCATTCTCGAGGTACTGCATGGAACCGGCTGCTTTACTGAGCGCAAGACCCCATGCGTTCGCGACCTGCTGCGCCGTGTAACCGCGCAGCTTAGCCAATGTTGCGATTGCACCGAAGATGCCGGCGACCCCAGTGACGTGAAAGCCACGGCTGTAAGCCGCGATACCGAGGGCCTCCCCGACGCGGCATTCCACTTCATATCCAACCGCGAGAGCTTCGAAGAACGCGCGGGCTTGGATGTCGGTGCGCTCCGACTCGGCGAATCCAACCGCGATCGCCGCGGCACCGGGGTGCCCAACCATCTGGATGCTGGTATCGTCAGCGTCCATCGAATGTGCATGAGCGCCGTTAAGTAGGGCAGCGAACAGATAAGAGTAGGTGCGCGAGTCGCCCACTACGGTGAACTCGCCGCCTTCCGGATTCAGCCGTATGACGGCGGCTCGGAATGACGGGCTGCTTTCGACGTGACCCGCCGCGTACGAGCTGTTGCCGATGTTGTCGAGCAACAGACGCCGCAGGTGATCGACGAGATGCTTGGGAAGCGTATCGAAGCTACTCTTCACCACGAACTCTGCCAGTTGGTTTGTGTACTGGATGTCTGGCTGTGCAGCGGACACTGGGGCAGCTTTTTTAAAGTCGGCCGTTGAGCTGCCGTATTTTGATTGCGCGGTCTCAATGGTGGACTGCGGTGTATTTTTGTCAGTAGCCATAAGTCGATCTCCTTGCGGTTGTTCAGCCGGGTAGAGCGCCGAACGATGCATTCGATCAGCTGCACAGGCTTCGGCGGAGTGGTTGTGAGAGGTAAAACGTGAAGAAACGGTGGGCCTGCAGTTTGAAGAAGCGTGTATCCGTCGCATCTTCACTTCGAACATGCTCGGTTGCTAGATCTTGGGGTTTTCGGGCATAGTTTCCGCTAGCAACCCTTAAGGCCGTGCAAACGAGCCAGCTTAGAGAGGGTGTCGGCGGCCCAGTCCAGCAGCCGCCTCCATGGCCCCGCTAGCCTTCGTGGACGACGCCCTTATTGCTCTTTTCCGTCTTCGTACCCAACTGGTCGAGCTTGTTCATCAGCGACGTGGGGATCAACGCGGTGCAGCTCATCAGCCGACGAGCCGTACGACTGAAGCCAAGTTCGTCGAAGTGAACGAATGGCGCGTCTTTGGTCTCGCTCGACTTCACCCGGCCAGGAGTAACGCCGGACGGATGGCCGATGAGGAACTTCGCAGCATCACGCTTCGCGGAAACCTTCTCGACGACAGAATCCTTCACACGCGAGGCAGCCGTGAGGCAGATAGATCCAGTGCCGGGCACCGACTCGTGCAGCTGGTTCATGAAGACAACGCGCACCCGAGCGTCAAGATCCGAAGCTTTCGCCGTGTCGCCATTGATGGTCTTGTAATCCGCCGGTGCCGCGAGCGCCGCAAAGATCGGCAGTCCGGGAGATTCCGTGTCTACCTGCTTCCAGTCCTTGCACATTCCGATCAATGCGGCGCCTTTACCGCGCACTTCCTTCACCAGGTTGATGAAGTCGGTGTTGTTGTTGATAGCGTCTACCAGCTCGCTGCCAGAGATGCCGAAATCCTCCGCATGGCCGAAGACCATGGGGTTGGCTGCGTCCACGATGCTGATTTCGATCTCCTTGCCCGACTCCAGCTTGATCTTGTCGGTCGGATTGCCTGTCGGAAGCAGCTTGCCTGTCTTCGCGCCAACTGTGCCGGCCCAGTTCATCGCGATCTCTGCACCTGTGCCGGGGATACCGGGAACGCTATAGTCACCATCCACGGCGGCCTTGCCGTCCTTTACAGGCACCTGCGCGATGATGACCGAATGGGTGTTGGTGTTGTAGATGCGAACCTGTGTCATTCCTTCGGTCGCCTTTACAATCCCTTCGTCGATCGCGAAGGGGCCGACGCCTGAAGAGATGTTTCCGCAGTTGGCGCTATAGATGACGACGTTGCTGTTAATGTCGACTTGCGCGAAGGTGTAATCAACATCGGCATCCTTACGCGTGCTCTTCGACACGATCCCGATTTTCGATGTGATGGGCCGGGAACCGCCTAGGCCGTCGATCTCCAGGACATCGGGAGCACCCTCAAGGCGCGAGAGCAGACCATCGCGGGCTGGCCCCTCGGGTGGCAGATCCTCAGGCCTTAGGTACAAACCCTTGCTGGTCCCACCCCGCAGTTGCACACACCTGATTTCCGTCTGTTCGCCGTATGTTGTGGCCATATTTCCTCGCGTTTCTAGGGGTCGTGTCGGTGACCCGGAACCGGTTCAGCACACTGCGATCCGTCTTCCCGAGTGAGAAGTTCGCGGTGTGGTATTGGGTTAAGAGCATCAAGCCAAGCTGTTCGCCCAGGCCTTCGCCGTAAGCACTGTGGCCGACCGTGGGAACAACTTCGTGACAAGTGTGGTGTGCAGCTCCGCGTCGGGGTCGGCACAGCAATCCGAAAGGATGGTCACATCGAAATCGCGATCAATTGCATCCGCAAACGTGGAAAGCACTACCCCGCTCGTGGAGATCCCGGCAAGCACCAGATGCGAGATTCCCTGCCCTCTCAGCAGTTCCGCAAGGGCGTTGCCGCAGAACGCATTGAAGCGATCCTTAGTGAGAACGGGTTCACCCGCCGCAGGTTCAAGCGAGGCAACGATGGAATTCGTTCCAGGTGCAAACAGGCCGTGCGCTTTGATAGCGGAGAAGGTCCTGTTCAAAGGTGATACGTCCGCGTAGTCCGGCAGGAAGTCGATCTTTGTGAACACGGCCAGCATCTTCGCTCTTCGCGCCTCCTGTAGTGCCCTTGTCGCGGCATCTACGGCAGAGATCGCAAATGGCTGATCCGCTGCGCCCTTCTGGCAGTCCATGATGAGCAGTGCGCTTCGTATGTTCACAGCCACCCTACGATCTCCATACCGGTGCGACTAAAGGAACAGCAACCAAGAGCGGTCCGATACATCGAACGAGAAAAGGTCTGGGCTCCAATGCGATA
This sequence comes from uncultured Acidobacteriaceae bacterium, assembly GCA_964246645.1. GTDB lineage: Bacteria > Acidobacteriota > Terriglobia > Terriglobales > Acidobacteriaceae > Granulicella. Next base: position 6,378 of record CAXTRN010000030.1, on the reverse strand, counting down.
GAAACCAGTTTCGTACGCGTTGGCATCGACGTCCTTGGCACCGGTTGAAACAATCAGCGTATCGACGCCAGCCGTCTCGAGTTGATCCATTGCCTGCGCTGCTCGTTCATGGCTTGTACTAAGGGCGATGACAGAAGTTGCTTTTCCCATGGCCGGCCCTCTTGGCACCTTCATTCAGATTCGGCTGTCGCTACGATCTACGCTGAGCAGTCCGATACACTTTTTAGGGCAAAGCGTCTTCGGACGCGGAATGTGTATCAAAGAGCACACTTTGATGTGCTCGCGCGGAGCAGGATTCAGTCTAGAGAGGTCCTGTTATGACAAGCGCGAGTCTCCCATGCATCCCCGCTAGTCCTGCTCTCCTGCTCATTGAACCGACAATGGCGGGTTGTTCTGAGCGCGCAGCTCAACTCGAAAAGTCATGCTATCGCGTGACCAAGGCTGACAACCTCAAAGACGTTTGCCTGATGAAAGGCGTATTCAGCTTCTCTGTTGCTGTACTCAGCGACATGATTGGATTCCTGGCACTTCGGGCGTCGGCGCAGGTTGTGAGGGGACAATGGCCGAAGGCCCGTATTCTGCTTCTGGGAAAGGCCACGAGTGAGTTCGACGATCACCTTTACGACGAGAGTGTCCCTCATGCGCCGGACGGTATTGCACTTCTAGCGATGCTCGATAGAGTGACCGAAGATCCCTGGAATCAGCGAAGCAAGGTTCACGAGGCATGGCGTGAGCGGGTCAACTGGGCTGCTGTGCCACGGCAGAACTGGACAGTTCATGAAAGCGATCCCACAAAGATGGCGCGGCCGGCGAGTGAGGGCGTCGTACCCAGAGACCTGCCCGCAAGCGAGCAGCTCCGTCGAGTGATTCGCTAGCGATTTCTGACCAACACGTCGTTCTGGACCCGTTGAGTTGCATCTGAACGAGCATATCTATACGTCCGGAAGACGATGTGATCAAAAAAGAAGAAGCCGCTTTCGATCCAGCAACGTTTCTCGCATCCTGTGGCGTGGGACGAAGAATGGTTCAAATAAAGGCAAAGCGGACTTTCTTCTCGCAAGGCGATCCGGCCGATTCAGTGTTTTACATCCGCAAAGGGTCGGCAAAGCTCACGGTCGTCTCCAAAGCTGGTAAAGAAGCGACCATAACCCTCCTCAAGGCTGGAGAGTTCGTCGGCGAAGAGGCTATCACTGCCATTATCGGTCTCAGACTGGCCACCGCTACGGCAATCACCAATTGCACTGCCCTCAGGATTGAGCGCAAAGAGATGATCCGCGTCATGCACGATGAGCACGATTTTTCAGACCTCTTCGTTGCCTTTCTTCTGACTCGAAGCATGCGAACGCAGGCCGATCTCGTGGACCAGCTTTTCAACTCAAGCGAAAAGAGGTTGGCCCGTATTTTGCTCCTCATGGCTGAGTTCGGCAAGCCAGGTGAGCCCGAAATGCTTATTCCACGGATCTCGCAGGAGACCTTGGCGAACCTGATCGGTACGACACGCTCCCGGGTCAGTTTCTTCATGAATCGCTTTCGCAAGCTCGGATTTATCACTTATAACGGTCGTATACACGTGAACAAATCGCTTTTGAATGTAGTACTTCACGACCAACTCTCAGGCCACAATGCTATTGGCGCACCGATCATGGACGCCCAAGAAGAGAGGGATACTGTTCCGAAGAGACCCGCCCAAAAAGCGCGCTCCAAAGTCTCGTAGTCACACAGAGGGACCCGAAGATCGATGACTTCAAGTACCTTGCAGTCCTTTGCGATTGTTGTGTGGTCGGAGTCATGATCCTCAAGAAGACTACAAGCAGTGCGGAACCTGCCGGATAGCTTGAGGTAAATGCAACCCGGGGCATCTCCGCCACTGACAGCCGTAAGCTTTTTTCCCGCACCCGTTCTGAGGGCAGTAAACTATGTTGTCTCTAAGCTGTTTAGCAGGTGCTGCATTCCTCCTCGCTGTATGTGAAGCCAGCGGGGCTGCGCAAACCTGTCACGAACTAAAAGAACTCGCTGTACCGGCAAGCGCAATCGGATTGCCTACCCATGGGGCCCAAGTACGTTCCGCCCGACATGCAAAGGGCTCCGGTGGTGGGTATTGCCGGGTTCTGGGATCCATAGCCTCGCTCGATCCAAAGGCGAATCCCATTCGCTTTGAAGTTAACTTGCCTGAGACTTGGAACGGCAAGGCGCTTCAGTTGGGGGGCGGTGGATTCAATGGGTACCTGCGCCAATCGGATGGTCGCGGCTGGACCGTCGTCGGGGATAAGAATCAGCCTTCTCCTCTGGATCGCGGCTTCACAACTTTCGGAAGCGATTCTGGACATCATCACCACTACCTTTTGCTCCCAGACATCGCTAACATCGGGAACGCCAAATTTGGCCGCAACGACGAAGAACGTAACAACTTCGCTTCAGATGGACTTAAAAAGACCCATGACGTTGCTGTGTTCTTGATGCAAAGACGCTATGGGATTCCGCCGACACGCATGTACTTCGTCGGTGGCTCAAACGGCGGTCGCGAAGCGTTGAAGGTCGTTGACCGCTGGCCAACGGACTACGACGGTGTGATGGCGGCATACGCCTCGTGGAACCAGAGTGAGACCGACTTCCAGTTTGCGCGCGTCACGCAGGCCATGTACACGAAGGGACGAGGTGGGCAGTCCGGGTGGCTCCCAAGTGCAAAGACTAAGCTTCTACGCTCCGCCGTTCTGCGATCATGTGATCTTCAGGACGGATTACGCGACGGAATCGTCAGTAATCCCTCAGGCTGCCATTTCGATCCAGATTCCCTCCGATGTAGAGATGGAAGGGATCACAAAGGCTGCCTGTCTGACGGCCAGGAGAGAACCATCCTGGCTTTTTCAGTACCGCAAGCCACGACGTTCTCCTTAGAGAACGGCATGGACGGGAACCCTGGCTACAACGTTCTACGCGGAGGAGACCTGGTCGGGAACATGGGCTGGTTCAGTCATCCGTTTCATCCAGCCATCCCATACTTCAACTCGGTCTACTATGTCTTCGGTGACGGCATCGTTCGTTCGTTTCTGCCTCATGGACCAAAGGTGAGCCTTTTTGACATCAATCCAATCGACGGCAGCGCTGCTGGTCATGATCCCCAAGAATTCATGCCTCGCGTTCGGGAGCAGTCGCTTGAGGATGATGCCAGTCTTGCAGACCTGTCTCCTTTCCAGAAGCACGGTGGCAAGTTGCTTCTCGTACACGGAGTTGCGGACTCGACTATTCCGACCGGCTCTTCCATTCTGCTTTACACACGAATAGTGGCGAACATGGGTCAGAGAAACGCAGATGAATTCCTGCGCCTCTATTTGATCCCCGGTTTCGGGCATGGAGAAGGAGTGTTCAAGGCGGGATTTGATACAGTCGGCGTGCTTGACAGATGGGCTGATGCAGGTGTTGCCCCTGAACACCTGATCGCTGTTGACCAGAACAAACACGCTCATCGATCAAGGCCGTTGTGCGTCTGGCCGAGCTGGCCGCTGTTCCGGGGAAACGATGCCGATGCAGCTTCGAGCTATGTCTGCACGATAAACCCGTGACCATTATTTGTATGCACGAGAGGGGCTCCAGAAACGATTCGTTCTGCGGAGACATCGAAACACCCTTAACGCTTGCCTTCATGGAACTCTTCGCGGTGGACTTGTGAGCGTGGTCTATACGTGGCATCTCAGAAATGTCAGGCTCAACGGAAGTGAGTAAGCAACGAAAGTCCAACCTAGCGGACTGTTGTAAGTCTGCTCAAGTACGAAGAAGGAAGCCGATGCCCGAAGATCATGCTGCCAAGCTCCGCATCGCTAAACAGAATGGCGTTGCCACCGTCATCATCGATAATCCACCCGTCAACGTCCTCGATATCCAGCTCATGGGTGAGATCCGGGCGTTTCTCACCTCGGCTCGTGACGATGCAGATACACGTGTCATCGTGTTCGAGAGCGCCAATCCCGAGGTTTTCATTGCTCACGTCGACATGACACTGGCAGAGCAACCCGGCGCGCTTGAGCAGTTGCAGCGTGACGTCCCAGAGGGCTTGAACCCATTTCAGGCTTTCAGTGAGCTGCTGCGCGCTCAACCGCAAGTCACGATCGTGAAGCTCGCCGGCCTTGCTCGGGCCGGTGGCGCTGAATTCATAGCCGCTGCTGATATGGCCTTTGCGGCGGAAAGCCGAGCTGGGTTGGCTCAGTGCGAGGCGCTGATGGGCATTACCCCAGGTGGCGGCGGTACGCAGTATCTGAGCGAGAGGATGACGCGCGGACGCGCTCTCGAAGTGATTCTCGGTGCCGATCTCTTGAGCGCGAAGTTGGCCGAACGTTATGGCTGGATCAATCGAGCACTGCCCGACGACGAACTCGACACATTCGTTGATACTTTGGCTCGTAATATCGCTGCCTTGCCTGAGGGGGTCGTCGCTGGTGCCAAAGCATCCGTGCTCATTGCGGATCATGCCGATGGTTTCCGGCGTGAGACTGAAGCGTGGATGGGTTTGGTCTTCCAGCCCTTAGCCGGGCAGTTGATGCAGGAAGGACTTCGGGCGGGCGCTCAGACGCTACCGGGCGAGCGTCATCTCGAAGCCTTGTTACGGAGTGTCAACACTCGAAGATCCGGTACGGCTTCCGGCTAGAAGAGGACAGCGGTGGCGATCCCGTCAAATCGAAGGCCCCGTCATTACCGGTCCAAACTCGTTAACCCTCGCTCTGCAGGCATCAGGAAGGAGCGCATGCACTGTGGGGCGTTCCTTCACGGTGCAGCCGTGTTGTTGGAGGCCGGCGTCGTCCTGACGAGAAAACGTTCACCAGTCTTCAGTTCGGGCCCGCAACTGTGGATTGAGGGGCGCTCCGGCAGCACCTGAGGTAAGGTTCCTATAAACGCGGTTGTGGGAAGTTGAGGGTTCTACACTACCAAAATCTTCGTTGGTGGAGAGGGGTCGCGTTACTTCCGACAATGCTTCTTATCGGAGGTGAATTCTGGTCATGGTGGAATGGCAGAAACGGGCGAAGGGAAGAAGTGAAGGGCAGCGGCGGTGTCCTGGCGGTCCGCGAGACAGCTCCGGGCCTGCCAGAGGTCCAGCAGCGGCTCCGCCGCATGGTGCTCGAAGCTGTGCCCTCGGCCCAGCCCCGTCGCTCTTACGGCAAAGCCCTCGATGACCTGTTTGCGTTCTCAGTCGGCCGCTCTCCCGCGAACTCCTGATGAGCTGGAAGGCCGGGATGGACGCTCTGGCGCCGTCGACGGTGAACGTCCGGCTCTCGGCCGCTCGCAAGCTGGTTACTGAAGCCCAGCGCAACGGCCACTGGGGGCCGAAGAGGCAGCCGCCCTCACCGACGTCCCCAATCTCCGGCAGAGCGGTGCCCGTCTGGGTAACTGGCTCACCCGGGAGCAGGCCAGGGAACTACTCGCTGTTCCCGATCGCGACACCCTGAAGGGCAAGCGCGACTACGCGATCCTGGCCGTGCTGGTCGGCTGCGGCCTCCGCCGGGCCGAGCTCGCCGCGCTCGATGTCGAGATCGTCCAATTGCGCGAGAACCGGTGGGTGCTCCTCGACCTCAGAGGCAAGGGCGGCCGCGTCCGCACCGTCGCCGTTCCCTTATGGGTCAAGCAGGCCATCAACAGCTGGCAGACCGCCGCCGGCATCCAGGAAGGGAGGCTCTTCCGCTCCGTTCGGAAAAGCGGCAAGAAGGTCGGCGAGGCCCTGAGCGACTGGGCCCTCTGGTCGGTCGTCGAACAGGGAGCCCGCGAGATCGGGATCGAGCGATTCGGGGCCCATGATCTCCGGCGAACCTGCGCCAAGCTCTGCCGGAAAGCCGGCGGGGATCTCGAACAGATTAAATTCCTGCTCGGGCATTCCTCGATCCAGACGACCGAACGGTACCTGGGTTCGGAGCAGGAGATCGCCGTCGCCGTCAACGACCATCTGGGGCTCTGAGAGCCTTTGAGATCGATAGAGCACGTTACGGGTGGGTAGAGCTACGTAACTCTTCTTTTGGCTCAGCGCTTAGAATGGGCCTTACTTTGGGACAAATTCTTTTCTTCTTTGGCATCCAGGATAGGTGCGCCAACAGCATTGTGGCCTGAGAGTTGGTCGTGAAGTACCACATTCAAAAGCGATTTGTTCACGTGTATACGGCCGTTATAAGTGATAAATCCGAGCTTGCGAAACCGATTCATGAAAAAACTGACCCGTGAGCGTGTCGTACCAATCAGGTTCGCCAAGGTCTCCTGCGAGATCCGTGGAATGAGCATTTCGGGCTCACCTGGCTGGCCGAACTCAGCCATAAGGAGCAGAATGCGGGCTAACCTCTTTTCGCTTGAGTTGAAGAGCTGGTCCACGAGATCGGCCTGCGTTCGCATGCTTCGAGTCAGGAG
>CAXTRN010000029.1:0-24040 GCA_964246645.1 uncultured Acidobacteriaceae bacterium | reverse complement strand
CTGCAAGGAAACAGCCGGTTCATCCCGAAGTTCCGACGGACGGCACGCCACGGGCGTGCGGGGCCTCACCGGGGCAGGATGGGGGGGCGATAGATTTTCTCCGCAGCGGCGCGCTAGAATTGGCGCGCGGACGTTTTGCCCTCCGTTCGCCCCGGAACAGCCGATCGTCGGATAGCAGCGCATGCATGCGCGACCAGGGCATCCTTTGCTTCCCCGTTTACAACACCATCCATTCACTCATCACCATTCACTTTGGAAGGCTCGGATGTCAGATCAGCCGAAATTTCGCTTTACCCGGCGTGGTTTTCTGAAGGGTGCCGGCGTTACCGCCGCGACCACTGTGCTCGAAACCACGCAGGCGCTCGCCGCCGAAGCGCGCGACCACGGCTCCGCCCACACCGCCGGTCCCGACGCCGTGCCCGTGGTGCTGCGCGTCAATGGAGAAGTCCATACAGTGGCCGTGGAGCCGCGCTACACACTCGCCGAAACCCTGCGTGACACCTTGAACCTGACTGGAACCAAGGTGGTGTGCGATCGCGGATCCTGTTCCGCCTGCACGGTTTGGATCGACAAGGTTCCCGCACTCGCCTGCATGACGCTCGCCGTCGATGCCGTGGGCCGAGAGATCACCACCATTGAGGGCCTTTCGCCAAACGGCCACATGCACGCGGTCCAGGCTGCGTTTGTGAAACACGACGCCCTGCAGTGCGGCTTTTGCACGCCCGGCATGGTGATGACCTGCGCCGCGCTGCTTGAACGCAACCCGAACCCCAACCTCGACGACGTGAAACACGCGGTAAGCGGCAACCTGTGCCGTTGCGGCACGTACCCAAAGATCTTCGCGGCCACCCTCGATGTGGCGCACAGCCGCAACCAGGCCGCGGCGATCGTCACGATCCGCACCGGACGGGAGGCATAAATGGCAACGGATCTGTTCGTGAATGCAAAGCTCTTGAATGCAGAGCTGCCGAATCCGGAACTCTTGAACGCAAAGCCGCGTAATGAAACGCTGCTGAACGAAGCAACCCCGCCGCAGCAGGCGGAGCAGCAAACCACAGAGAAGGATCGCCAAAAGGGCATTCAGGGCGAAGCCAAGCCCACCCGCGACGCCGAAAAAAAGGATGCCGCTACCCCGTCCACGCCGGCGCAGCCGGCCATTCCCAAGCGCACCGATACCTTTGTCTATGGCATTCCGCAAAGCGGCCTGCAACAGAAGCAGCGCGAGGTGCCGGCCGATGAGCCGCCGCCGCTCGCCGCCAATGCCGACCTGAAGTACATCGGCAAGCCGACCGTGCGTTACGACGGCCCCGCCAAGGCCATGGGCCGGGGCACCTACACCGCCGATGTCCATCTTCCCGGCATGCTGTACGGCCGAATGGTCGATGCCACGGTGCCGCACGGCCGCATTCTTTCCATCGATACCACCGCGGCGGAACAGCTGCCCGGTGTGCGTGCCGTTTACGTCATCGAGCACCTCTACAGCGGCGCCGAGCTCCGCGACCCCAAGCTGGAGGCGCCCTCACGCTATCCGATCGTCCGCTATGCCGGCCAGCCGATTGCCGGTGTAGCGGCCACCACACCGCAGATCGCCAACGATGCCGTCAAACTGATAAAGGTGCAGTACAGCACGATGCCCTTTGTCGTGGATCGCAGCGATGCGCGGCAAACAGATGCGCCCATGGTCTTTCCCGGCCCGGCCGATGCGGCCGGCAGCGCCGGCGGTGGCGGCGGCCCGGCAGGCGTTCCGCAGGTGGGCAACGTGCACGGCCCCAATCGCCGCAAAACCGGCGACGTCGACCAGGGCTTTGCCGAAGCGGATGCCGTGGTCGAAGGCGACTACTACACACAGGTACAAACACACTCCGCCCTGGAAACACACGGCTTCGTCGTCGATTGGAAGCCCGACGAGGTGACCGTGTACGCCTCCACTCAGGGCACCGCCAGCGTGCGCAATGAGTTTGCCGACGTTTTTAAGCTGCCCAAAAACAAGGTGCGCGTCATCACGGAATATATGGGTGGCGGGTTTGGCGCGAAGTTCGGCGCAGGCAATGAAGGTGTGCTCGCCGCCAATTTGTCGCGCCAGGCAAACGCGCCCGTCAAGCTGATGCTGGACCGTCGGCAGGAACATATTGTCAGCAACCGGCCGGACAGCCACCAATCGCTCAAGATCGGTGCGAAAAAAGATGGCACGCTCACCGCCATCAAACTCGTCAGCTACGGCACAGCGGGCGTCGGCACCGGTGCCGGCACGGCTGGACCTGCAGCCAACCTGTACAAGTGCGCCAACCTGCTCACGGAAGAATACGACGTCTTCACCAACGCCGGTCCCGGTGCCGCTTTTCGTGCGCCGGGTCACCCACAGGGCTGCTTTGCGCTCGAGCAGGCCATCGACGAGCTCGCCATCAAGCTCGACATGGACCCACTCACCTTTCGCGAAAAGATCGACGAAAGCCCCGCACGGCGCGTGGAACGGCAGCTTATTCTCGAAAAGACAAACTGGCGCAACCGTCGTCCCGCCGGCTCCGACAAGGGCCCTCTCCAGCGCGGCATGGGCATCGCTCAGTCGGTCTGGTACCGGTTCGTGAACATGGATTCTTCCTGCGAGGTGCGCGTCGCCCGCGACGGTTCCGTGGAACTGATGTCTGCTGTCCAGGATCTCGGCACCGGTACCAAAACGCTGCTCGCCGTGGTTGTCGCCGAAGAGTTTGGCATTCCGCCCGCGTCCGTCGGCATCCGCATCGGCGATACCCGCTTCCCTATCGGACCGGATTCCGGCGGCAGCATCACCGCGGGCTCCATCACGCCGGCCGCCCGCAATGCCGCATACGAGGCCAAAGGCAAGCTCTTTGCCGCCGCCGCGCCCGCGCTCAACACCACCGCTGAAAATCTGCAGATGCTGGATGGCCGCATCGTGCTCCGCAACGATCCGTCGAAGTCCTACACGCTCAAGCAGGTCGCCGCGAAGATGAACACCGATGAGGTTTCCGCCCGCGCCAAGCGCGCCCCGGAGTATTCGCGCGACAAGATCACCTATGGCGGCGTCGACTATGTGGAACTCACCGTCGATACGGAAACCGGGCGCGTCCATATCGACAAGGTCTTCGGTGCGCATGATTGCGGCCGGCCCATCAACCCCACCGGCGTGATCAGCCAGATCAACGGCGGCGTGCTGCAGGGTATTTCTTATGCGCTTTTCGAGCAACGCATCATGGATCGCAATGCCGGTTACATGCTCAATGCCAACCTCGAAAACTACAAGATTCTCGGTGCCCGCGAGGTGCCGGAGATCCACATCGAGCTGATTGAGAACTACATCGCACAAAGCTCCACCGACGCCGCCGGCATCGGTGAGTCGGCGGGCATCATCACCCTCGCGGCGGCCATCGGCAACGCTTTTTATAACGCCACCGGTGTGCGCCTGCGCAAAATTCCCATGACGCCCGCCAACGTGCTGGCCGCGCTCGGCAAAGTGCAGGAGATGGAAGCATGAACAAGTTTGCCTTTGTGGATTGCAGCACGGTGGACCAGGCGCTCACCGCCATCAACGGCACCGGCAACACCATGGTGAAAGCTGGCGGCATCGATCTGCTCGACCTGATGAAGGACGATATCGTTGCTCCCGCGACCCTGGTCAACATTCGCAATGTGAGCAGCCTACGCGGTATCACCGTCACCGCCGACGGCCTGCACCTCGGCCCGCTGGTGACGCTAAGCGAGATCGCCGCCCACCCAGAGATTCAGCGCACCTACACGGCCCTGGCGATGGCTGCCGGCCACGCCGCGACCCCCCAGGTGCGCAACATGGCTACGGTGGGTGGCAACCTGATGCAACGGCCCCGCTGCTGGTACTTTCGCTCCAACGATTTTGACTGCAAAAAGAAGGGCGGCTCCAATGACGATTGCCACGCCCACACCGGTGAAAATCAGTACCACGCCGTCATGAACAACAGCACCTGCGCGATGGTTCACCCTTCATCGACAGCGGTTCCACTGCTCGGCATGAACGCCCACATCGAGCTCACCGCCAAGCGCGGCAAACGCACCGTCGCCATGCAGGACTTCTACGTTCCGCCCGAAAAAAGCCTCATCAACGAAACCGCGGTGCAGCCGGGTGAGCTCATCACCGGCATCTACGTCCCGGCGCCTGAACCCGGCACGGTTTCGGCGTACCAAAAGTACGGCGAAAAAGAGAGCTTCGACTGGCCGCTCGCCGATGCCGGCGTCGTGCTCCTGATGGACGGCGCGCAATGCCGCAAAGCCGCGATCGTTCTCGGTGTCGCCGCACCCACACCGCTGCGCGCCACCGCCGCCGAAGCCATGCTGACCGGCAAACCCATTACGGAAGCCAACGCCCGCGCTGCCGCCAAAGCCGCCATGCAGGGAGCCACGCCGCTTTCGCAGAACGGCTACAAAACGCAGCTCTTCCAAACCGCCATTTACCGCACGGTCCTGCTCGCTGCCGGGCAGATGCCGCGCGACCCAAGCTCCATCGGCTAAAGGAGGCCCGATATGACCAGCGACTTCGTTTCCCTTCGGTGCACTTCGCTTCGCAGCAAGTCGTCCTATGGCGTTTTCGACGAATCCCATGAAGAAACTCTGGAACTTGTCGGCAATACCACCACCTTTTGGTGCCTGAAAACCATGGGCAAAGCCGGCCCCGACGAACACTTTGTGCACCGTTCGATCTGTCGCGAAGGCCGGTCCTGCTACACCGGCGGCGCGTCAGAGTAGGTGGAAGCGGCAATACACGAATTCGCCTGTTTACTGCCCTTTTGTTCACTTTAGAGCGGTTACCCTGGGCGACACAGTGTCCTCTCGACCGGAGCGCACGCACCTTTAAAGCGATTTAACTATAGCTATACCGTGTCACCTCGACCGGAGTGCACCTCCTCCAACCTGTCATCTCGACCGGAGCGCACGTCCCCTTACTTGTCATCTCGACCGGAGCGCAAAGCGCGGAGTGGAGAGACCTGCAGTTGGCGCTCCGGACCAGCACAGTCACTAAGTAGTGCCAGAAATGCAACACTACCTCTCGTAGCTGCACATTTCTCCCTACGCGCTTGCCCCAAACCTACGCATACCGGTCATCTTCGGTCTAACGACTACGGCTATACAGTCGATTGCTCCAAAATGAAACACAAGCTACCTTCCTGTACGACTTTGCGGGAAGGCCGCCGATTTCTTGCAGCTTTTCGACATCAGAGCATCTATCTCCTCTTGCCATCCTTCACGCAACGGGAAGGATGGCTATGTCTACCCAGTATGTTCCCCGCGCTGCCCGCATCGATCTCAGCCTGCCGCTCACATTTTTTGCGGAAGGTACGACCGAAGCCGGCCACTGCCTCAATATCAGTGCGTCAGGCCTCCTCGCCAACTTCGCGCATGCGCCCGAGCTGTGGACAGTCGGCGAACTTACGATGGAGGCCGCAGGCATTCAGCTCGCCGTCTCCGCGCGAGTAGCTCGCGTGGACGGCTCTGAGGCCGGCTTCGCATTTGCGTTTGCAAACGACCGGCAGCGCGAGGCGGTGCATCAGTTCGTTGCCCTTGCCGCCGCGCGCACCCACGCTGCCAACGCACACCCACCTTTCTGATCGATGCAGTCCCCTACTTTCAGTGCAGAAGCAGCTTCCCGACCAGGGCGTGGCTAAATTTTTCGCTGTGCATGGTGAACAGATTTGCCGGTCGTCTGCCGCCAGGATGGGTGAGTTCCAGCATCATCGCAACACCCCAGGAAGAAAAAGCGAACAAACCCCTAAACTTTTTCCAAATACAGCCGATAAGGAGAAAGACCACCGAGCACTTTGCTCCGCAAAGGAACCATGTTCTCCATCATCGGCATACTCGTCGTTATCGGCTCCGTTCTTGGGGGCTTTCTTATGGAAAAAGGCAAACTCCCTGTGCTCATCCAACCGGCGGAGTTCCTCACGATCGCCGGGGCTGCCCTTGGTACTGTCCTTGCTGCGAACCCCATGCACGTCCTCAAAGGGGTGATCGGGGGCGTGCTCGGCGTGGTGAAAGGTGGCGGTGTTCCCGAAAAGCGTTACATCGAATCATTGAAAATGCTCTTTGATGTCTTCACCAAAGCCCGCAAAGAAGGTTTGGTCGCGGTCGAAGCCGACATCGAGGAACCCGAAAAAAGCCCGATCTTCTCCAAATACCCGGCATTTTTGAAAGATCACCATGTGTCCGCCTTTGTGTGCGACACCATGCGCATGGCCGTCACCGGCGGGGTGAAACCCTTCGATGTCGACCAGATGATGGAACTCGATCTCGAAGTGCACCACCACACCTCCATGCAGCCCACACAGGCATTAACGTCCATGGCGGATGCGTTGCCAGGGCTGGGCATCGTCGCTGCGGTGCTGGGTATCGTGGTCACGATGGGCGCGCTCGGCGGCCCGCCCGCGGAGATCGGCCACAAGGTGGCTTCCGCGCTGGTGGGTACGTTCCTGGGCATCCTGCTCTGTTACGGCGTCGTCGGCCCGCTCGCCGCCAGCATGACCAAAAGTACCGAAGAACAGCATGCCTTCTACCACGTCCTACGCGTCACGCTCATGGCGTTCATCAAGGGAACTTCGCCCATCCTCGCCATTGAAATGGGCCGCCGTGCCATCCCGGAGCACGTTCGCCCCAAATTTGCCGTGATGGAAAAAGCCTGCCGGAACAAAGAAGGGAACGGCGCGGCGGCTTAGCGTCTCCTTCTTTACCATCCGCAACGTAGCTAAGCAGCAAAGTAGCGGAATATTCGAGGGTCCGGTCGCCGTAAACGCCACAAGATCACGTCAGGAAAGCACACTATGTCTGAAGCCGTTGAACCCATCATCATCATCAGAAAGAAAAAATCCGGGCACGGCGGCCATCACGGGGGTGCGTGGAAGGTCGCCTACGCCGATTTCGTAACGGCGATGATGTCCCTGTTCATTGTGTTGTGGCTGATCAGCAGCAATGATGCTGTGAAGAAATCCGTTGCCGCTTATTTTCAGGATCCCAAAGGAACGGCAAAACTCGAAGGCAGCGCCAGCACGGGTGCCGGCAACGCCGTGCCGCTCAGTCGCGCAGACATGAGCGAGCTCAAAAAACGGCTGCAACAGGCGGCGCGCCAATTGCCGAACTTCGCAAAACTCAGTAAACAGATTGAGATTAGCGCGTCGCCCGATGGCTTGCGTATCGAACTGCTGGAAGAACCCGGCGGCACCTTTTTTGAACTGGGAAGCGCCACACCGACGCCCGCATTGGCTCAGTTCCTCGGCCTTGTTTCCCGCGAGCTTGGGAAGGTTCCGAACAGGATTTCGATCGAAGGGCATACCGATTCCTTGCCTTACAGCAACAGCTCGACCTATACCAACTGGGAGCTTTCCGCAGACCGCGCCAATGCCGCCCGACGCCTCATGCAGAGCCATGGCATCGGCGCCAACCAGATTGCCCAGGTACGCGGCTTCGCCGACCAATTACCCCGCAAGCCGGATGCCCCTGAAGATCCATCGAACCGCCGCATCACCGTAATCGTCGACGCCGCCCCTGCCGTGACGGAAGAAGCGGAAATCCCTGCCCAGAAAAGCGCAGCCGGCAAAGCGGATACGGAGTGAATCGATGCGAAGACCGGAACGGATGATCTACGGAAATGACGGCGCCTGCCTCGAAACAAATCGAACCAGGGTGCGCATAAAAACGCGCTCATGTTCCGAAGAAAACGTGAAACTCAGTCCAGCTTCGAATAACTCCATATGGGTGACCAAGGCTTGTATTTCAAACGCACAGCTGCCGATCCGGAAGCGCAGAAATCCGGTTGTGCCCGGAAACACAGGTTCATCGAAGCTGACCAGTAACCCCGTGTCGCTGATGTTTTTCGTTCGTCCGAAGATCGTCGAGGCTTCCGAACAGAATGCAATGGGAAGCTCCATCGCGATTCGCGGCAGACGATAGTTGAAAGATGTGATCACAACACCAGGCGGGCTCCGAACGTCACTATAGCCGGAGCATGCTCGCGAACACACTACACCTTTTGCAGTACAGCCCCAGCCGTAGTCAGGCCCTCCGCGTCCGCAGGTCGTGTGCTACTCTCACGAAACCGGTCGCCGAGTTTCTTCACCGGAGGTTCCCTTGTTTGTAGAAATGCCGAGTGAAGACGCCTCGGAGCAGGTCGAAAAGTTCCGGCAATCCGCGACACCCGACGCCGAGCTGGCCCGTGTTCTTGTCGTTGAAGATGATGAGATCCTTTCGCGATTCCTCCATCGCTTGCTGCGCGCCGAAGGTTTCGGCGTAGAAGTCGCCTATGATGGCGCGTCGGCCCTGGAGAAGCTCCGCCCGGCGGTCGATCTGCTGATCCTCGATCTCAATCTGCCCCTTGTCGATGGCATCGAAGTGCTACGGCGGCTACGCGCGAACTTCCCGGAGCTTCCCGTCCTTGTGCTCACCGCGCGAAACCGCACGGACAGCACTGTTTTGGCCCTGGAAAGCGGTGCCGATGACTGCCTGGTCAAACCGTTCTCCTGCGCAGAACTGCTGGCGCGTATGCGAGCCCTGCTGCGCAGGCGTCAAAACAAACCGTCACAAAGCAGCCAATGTGCCGATCTCGTCGTACATCGCGATCAGCTGCGTGTCACGCGCAACGGTCAACGGGTCGACCTCACACCGCGCGAGTACAGCTTGCTCGAGTACCTGATGCGTACGCCGGGCGTGCCGGTTTCACGCCTCGTTCTGCTGCAGGAAATCTGGGGAACAGCCACGGAATCCGGCACCAACGTCGTGGATGTGTACATGAAATACATTCGCGACAAAGTTGACCTGCCTTCGATGGCCAAACTCATCCGCACGGTGCGCGGTGTGGGTTATGCCGTGAGCGAGAATTAGGCCGACGTGATGGCACGGCAATCCAACCAAGGCGTTATAGGAACGCGCATAGTTGTCCGGTATACCTCAGCGAAAGACCTTTATGACGAGTCCCGCTTTCTTCCATTTTCCGGTTGCGCCAGAGCGCCCTGGCGGGGTCCGCGCCAAACCGGCACCCTCGCCCATCGCGGCCATGATGCGCGAACGAGGTCTTGCAGCGGACGCAGAGAAAACCCATAGCGGCGTGGCAGGAAAAGGCGTGGCTGGACAGGTCGTTCGCCTGCTTCTGGTGGGTGCGGCAGCAGAGCTCCGGCAAGCCATGCGGCAGCGACTCGCCGACCCGTCCTGGTCCGTTCGAGAAGCGCACAGCGGTTCGGATGCCTTGGAACAATTGATGCAGGAACCCTCTGAAATCCTGTTGCTGGCACCTTCATTACCCGATCTGGATGTGGTGGAGTTCCAGGAGATTGTGCGTGGGCAATTCCCTGGTGTCCAGGTCATCAGCCTGGCGGCATCCACCGCACCCACCCCGATAGGCGCACCGCCCTTGAGCGGCATGGCCCATGGGCTCAGCGAGCTTCTGCAACTGGACCGACCGATACGACCGGTGCCGCCGGCCATGCGTTCCGAGCCACATCCAGATCAGTCGGTGAGAGCAGCAGCGATTCGTAGTTGGCAAGGCATCATCGGCGACAGTGCCGTCATGCAGCGTGTTTTCCATGCAGCAAAGCTGGTCGCGCGACGCGATACGACCGTGCTCATCCAGGGCGAAAGCGGAACCGGTAAAGACCTTATCGCCCAGGCCATTCACAACACCAGCGCGCGCAACAAGCAGCCTTTCGTTGTAATTAATTGCGCCGCGATCCCCGAGCCGCTCCTTGAAGCGGAGCTCTTCGGCCACACCAAAGGCGCCTTTACAGGTGCGGCGCAATCCCGCATAGGGCGAATTCATGCGGCGCACGGGGGCACCCTGTTTCTCGATGAAATCGGCGATATGCCCTATCCATTGCAAAGCAAGATTCTGCGATTTCTCGAGCAAGGCGAGGTGCAACGCATCGGCGGCACAGACACGCTCAAGGTGGACTGCCGGGTGATTGCGGCCACCAATGCGGAATTGAAGCAGCAGGTAAACGCCAAGCAGTTCCGCGAAGATTTGTATTACCGCCTGGCTATTTTTCCCATTCGGCTTCCCCCCTTGCGCGAACGCATGGACGATGTGGATAGCCTTGCGGCAGGCTTTTTGGAGCGGTTCTGTCCAGGTGTGCGGCTGCATCCGGAAGCAAGACAGATGCTGCTGGAACATGCGTGGCCGGGCAATGTACGCGAACTGCGCAATGTGATCGAGCGTGCCAGTCTTTTTGCCGAATCAAGGCAGGAAATCCTTGCTGACGACATCGTGCTCTAAGGGCACAACGACCGGTGTTCATTCGAAAGAACAACACCGGCGCGCAAGCCTGCCGCGCAAGCATCTGTTTATTCGCCCCCGCAGTGACTCAAGCACAGAGATGAAATGCAACAGTGCCGCGTCATTGCAGGAAAATCTACAACTTGCGCGGCAAAGAACAGCAGTCTGGCTCGCCATGTGCAACATGAGAAATGCATGCTGTCTGGTTCTCATGAAGTTCACATCGAAGTGCAACGAGCGCCCTCGCAAGGCGCGCTGCTGGCGCAGGCCTTCTCGGATTTCATCTCGGCTTCAGCCAGTCTGGAACTGTCTTACCGGGATTTGCAGGCGGAGGTTGCCGAGCTGAGCCTGGCGTTGCTGGAACGGAATCAGGCTCTGGATGAAAGTCTCTCTGAAAAGCGGGCTATCGGCTTTACGCTCGAGCGCATTCTCGAGGCGATGCCCTGCGGCGTTCTTGTTGTGAACGATGCGGGCGTCATACGGCTCACAAATCCGGAAGCCGCCCGCCTGCTTGCGCTTTCCATCGCGCAAATGCCGACACTGGACGCGATTCAATGCAGCATCGGGCTGGATCTGAAATCCAACAGCTTTGGTGCTTACGACAATCAGGACGAGCAGGAGCTTTCCTTTGAGACTTCCGAGGGCCGGCACTGGATCGCGGTACGCCGCGTGTATCTTGCGGCATCGACAGCAGCTCTGGACCGTGCCGGCAGCGGCACCGGCACTGAATCGGAAGCGGTGCTCATGTTGCGTGATATTTCAGAACGCAAGCGCATGGAAGCGGAGCGGGAAGCGGCACGGGAAGCTGTAGCGCTCGTGCAGGTTTCAGCCCTGCTGGCGCATGAGATTCGCAACCCGCTGGCGAGCCTCGAACTGTTCGCCGGCTTGATCGCCGACAGCCCGGACCGCACGGAGGAGTGGCTGTCGCACCTGCGTGCCGGCATCCGCTCGCTTTCCGGCACTGTGAACAATGTGCTGACACTGCACGGGGGCGGCCTTTCGACAATGGAGTGCTTCGATGTGCTCACCGAGGCGGCCCTGGCGGTGAGC
The DNA here is from genome assembly GCA_964246645.1 of uncultured Acidobacteriaceae bacterium. Lineage (GTDB taxonomy): Bacteria > Acidobacteriota > Terriglobia > Terriglobales > Acidobacteriaceae > Granulicella. The sequence continues at coordinate 12,756 of CAXTRN010000029.1, read as the reverse complement.
TTTCTGCAACCACTGGCACAGCAGGTCGGGGTGACGCTGGTATGGGAGTTGGCATCGCAACCCGAGACCCACTTTCCAAGCGGCGGATCGAAGCCGAAAGACATGGAAGTGCTTCTTCGCGGCAATCGCACGGCATTTCATCAGCTGCTTTTGAACTTATGCACCAATGCCCTGCGTCACAGCGCCGCCGGAGGGAAGGTGCGCGTGGTGTGCCCGCAGGACAATGACTCCGCGATGCTGCGGATCGCCGTGATCGACAACGGCTGCGGCATCCCGGAACACCATCTGCCTCGGTTGTTCGAGGGAGGTTTCAGCGGCTCGGGAACAACCCCCGGCCTTGGCCTTGCGGTGTGTACGCGGCTGATGCAGCAACACGATGGCCACATTCACGTGCAAAGCCGCCTTGGTCATGGCAGCACCTTCACCCTGGAGTTTCCTCGAGCATGAGCAGCACGCTTTCCCCGTCCGTTTTAATTACCGACGATGAGCCCGGCATCCGCCTCGCCCTGCGCGCTAATTTTCTACGCGATGGCTGGCAGGTCGAGACTGCCAGCGGTGTGCGCGAAGCGCTCGCCTGTTTGCAGCACCGCCACTTCGATCTGGTGCTCTGCGATGTGCGCATGAGCGACGGCGACGGTTTCGAAGTCATGCAGGCAGTGCGGCAGCCTGTGCATACACCGGGTCCGCCGCCCGCGTTTCTTTTTCTTACGGCGTATGCCTCAGTACCTGAAGCCGTGCGTGCCATGCAGGGCGGCGCCGTCGATTACCTGACCAAGCCTGTTTGTTTCGATCAACTGCTCAGTGTTGCCAAGCGCATCATGCGGAGCCGGCCGGGAGCGGTGGAGCCGGTTTCCGCAGCATTTGGCAGCATCATCGGACGCTCACGCATGTTGACCACGGCGTTGGCACGCGCACGCGCCGCCGCGGCGAGCCCTGCCGATGTGCTGATCGAAGCAGAAAGCGGCACCGGCAAAGAACTGCTCGCCCGCATGATTCATGATGCAAGCAGCCGCGCCGACAAGCCCTTCATCGCCATCAATTGCGCCGCTTTGCCGGAAGCGCTGCTCGAAAGCGAGCTCTTCGGTCATGCCCGCGGCGCCTTTACCGGCGCTGTCGCCGCGAAACAGGGCAAGTTCGAGCTTGCCCATGGCGGCACCCTGTTGCTCGACGAAATCGGCGAAATGCCTTTGAACCTGCAACCCAAGCTGTTACGCGTTCTGCAGGAGCGGGTTGTGGAACGACTTGGCGAAAGCCGCGCCGTGCGTACCGATATACGCGTGATCGCGGCAACGAACCTACAACTCAGCGATGTCGTCGATCGAGGTCTGTTTCGCAGCGATCTTTTTTACCGCTTAAATGTGATCCCGTTGACCTTGCCGCCTCTGCGTGAACGCCTGGACGATCTGCCGCTGCTTGCCGAGCACTTTGGGCGTCGTTTCGCTGAAAAACAGGGACGTGCCGCGCCGCGACTTCATTCATCCTTCATCCAAAGGCTGCAAGCGTATCACTGGCCCGGAAACGTACGCGAGCTTGCAAACTGCATGCAGCGCATCCTTGCTCTTTCCGAAGACATCGAGCTCACCGCAGACAGCTTCGACCGTGAGCATCGGCCTGTTCCTCGCACGAACACATTACTCCGCATGCCGACAACACCCGTAACTGCACAACTTCTGTCAATGGATCACATGGAGCGGACACACCTCGAAGACACGCTTGAGCGGGTCGGCGGCAATCGTACGCGCGCCGCTGAACTGCTCGGCATCAGTGTACGCACCATGCGCAACAAAATTCGGCAATACGATCTGCCCCCAAGGAGGTATGCCTAAATGCCAAACGTCTCGCTATCCTCACAGCTGGAACGGTATCTCACGCTCACCAACAAACGTGAAACGGTCATCGCGGCCAATATGGCCAATATCGACACACCGGGATACCGCACGCAGGATTTGAACTTTCAGCAAGAGATGCATCGCATGACGACGCAAGCCGACTCGACGGCCAACGAAGAGAAAACACCTGTCTCGCTGAAAAATGTCACCGGGCTTTTGGAGCGGCCCGATGGAAATAACGTCGATCTTGACCGCGAATCGCTCCTGTTATCCGAATCGCAACTGCAGTACCAGATGGGCACACAGCTGTTGAAGTCGCAGTTTCATCAACTGCTGTCGGCAATCAATGGGGGAGGCCAGTAACGATGAGCATCTTCGACGCGTTAAATATCAGTGCTTCGGCGCTTTCCGCGGAGCGGCAGCGTTCCGAAGTTGCCGCCACCAATCTGGCCAACGTCGACACAACACACACCGTTGCGGGCAACGTGCCTTTTCGTCGCCGCGAGGTTGTACTGGCCAGCAACAGCGGTCCGCAGTTTCGCGCCCTGCTCAGTGATACCGCCTTCAGCACAGCGCGCAACCAGCCGGGCAGCGTGCGTTTAACGCAGGTTGTGGAAGATGCGGCGGCCCCGGTGCGCCGCTATGAACCCACGCATCCGGATGCCGACAAAGAAGGCTATGTGTCGTATCCAAACATCAATCCGGTACAGGAAATGGTCGATCTGATGGGCTCTGTGCGTTCGTACCAGTTGAACGCATCCGCGGTGAATGCAAGCAAACAGCTCATTCAACAATCCATCGATCTTCTAAAAAGCTGAGAGTTAACAGGTAAAGGCCAAGGAGTACATACGCATGGTAAATGGCATAGGCAACAGCTTCCCTTCCATCACCTCGCAGCTGATCGGGACGGCTACGACAGGAACGCCAGGCGCCCCCGGCAGCGGCACGGGCACCGGCTTCAGCGATGTGCTGAAATCCGCGATTCAGGGCGTGGATACGCTGCAATCGGGAGCGGATGCAAAGATCGGCAACCTCATCAACGGCGCGCCCAATACCGATGTGGGCAACGTGATGGTTTCCGTAGAAAAGGCCGATGTTGCCTTTCAACTCATGATGCAGGTGCGCAACAAGATCGTGAGCGCCTATCAGGATATTGAGAAGATGCAGTTTTAAGCTGAGGCATGATGGGCAAGTTTTTTCAACATATGCAACTGCTTTGGGCCCGGCTGAAACCACGGCAGCGGTTAGTCGTGATCGGCGGCACGCTGGCGACGCTGCTCCTTTTAGGCGCGCTGGTGAAGACCTTTGGAACACCGGAATACAAACCGCTGCTGGTTGGCCTGGAGCCGGCCGATGCACAAGCCCTTGCCGCGCAACTCACGGCCAAAAAGATCGATTTTCAATTGAGCGCGGATGGCAAGGCAATCAATGTCGCTGCGGATCAACTGGACGCGGCGAGGATGGAGGTCGCCTCGGAGGGTGCGCCGCACAGCGGCCGCATGGGCTTCGAACTGTTCGATAAAACCTCCTGGGGGCAGACCGAATTTGATGAAAAGGTGAACTACCAGCGCGCGCTTGAAGGCGAACTGGAGCGTACCATTCAAACGCTGAGCGGCGTAAAAAGCGCTCGGGTACATCTGGTGATGCCGTCCGCTTCGGTTTTTCTCGACCGGGAACGCGGCGCGAAAGCGTCGGTGACGCTGCGCATGAAGCGCGGCGCGCTCACCTCCGATCAACTCAACGGCATCACGCGTTTGGTGAGCGGTGCTGTCGACGATCTTGCGCCGCGCGATGTCGCCATCATCGATGCGGACTCCAACGAATCGCTGGGCAACAAGAGCGGCACCATGGAAGGACGGGAGCTCGAAGCGGAGCTATCGAAACGTCTGCTCGCGACCTTGGGCCCTGCCGTCGGCGCAGAAAATTTGCGCGCCAGCGTCAACGTCGAATATGACCTGAGCAGCAGCGAGGAAAGTCAGGACAAATATGACCCTGCCGTGAGCGCGGTGCTCACTTCGCAGAAAACAAAAGAACAGACGGGTGCCGGCGCGGCAGCGGGTGGAGTTGCAGGAACGGCGGCGAATTTACCGGCGAACACACCTGGGGCCGCACAATCGCAGGACAGCACCTTGCCCGATGATGGCTCACAGCTTTCATCCTCTGAAAACGCCACCTTCGGCGTGAACAAAATCCTGCGCCACACGGTTTCGCCGGCCGGCCGTATCCGCCGCATCACTGCTGCGATCCTTATCAATGATCTCCAGGAACGCAAGCAGGTGAAAGGCAAATGGCTGACCACACCACGCAAGCGCACACCGGCACAACTGGAACAGCTGACCGAACTCGCACGCGGCGTGCTGGGTGTGGATGCGGGACGCGGTGACACAGTCAGCGTGCAAAATATGACCTTTGACGACGCAAGCGCCACCGATGTCCCACCCGGTTTTGCTGACAAGCTGCGTGCCGGGTTCAATGATTACTCGACCGCTGTACGGTACGGCGCGATGTTGCTGCTGTTTTTTCTTGTATGGGCATTAATGTTCCGCCCCGTGCAGAAGCAGATGGCGGGATCGCTCAAAGAGCTGGCCGCAGGTGTCCCACCGATGGCAGTTCTGGCCGCCACCAGCAGACCTGAATTGTCGCCTGTGTTGTCTTCGGCTGCGCTGGAAAGCGAGGCGGAAAGTACGGTGCTCAAACGCGAATTGAGCGAGCTGGTACAGGCTGAACCGGCATCCATGGCGCGTACCTTGCAGGCCTGGCTGCGCGAGGATCGTGCATGAGCGAACTGAACGATGCCGCCCAACTGACCGGTGCGCAAAAAGCGGCCATCCTGCTGACCGTGCTGGGAGATGACGCGGCGGCCGCCATCTTTCGCAACCTGCCTGAAGAGGATCTGCAACGCATCACGCGGGAAATTTCAGTTCTCGGCCTGGTGCCGGCGCATGTGTCACAGCAGGTTATCAAGGAATACCGGCAGATGACCCAATCGCGCGAATACCTGGCCGAAGGCGGCCACGCCACGGCAAACCGTCTGCTGATCAAAGCCTTTGGCGAAAGCGGAGCCAAGAACATGCAACACCAGATGGTGCGCGTGGAGGAACTCAGCGGTGGCCGTGCAGAATCGTTGCAAAAAGCCGATCCCAAGCAGCTCGCACGTTTGCTCGAAGGCGAGCATCCGCAAACGGTCGCGCTGGTGCTGGGGCATCTGGAACCCAAACAAGGATCGGCGCTGTTGATGCATCTGCCGCGACAGGCGCGAGCGGAATCGGTGCGTCGTTTAGCGAACTTACGCCAGTTTTCGCCTGCCATCGCGGATCGCATCTCCACGGCCGTACAGCGTCGCTTGCGCTCGGCCGGAGAAATCAACAAACGCACCTACTCCGGCTTTCAAAACGTCGCCGCGTTGATGAACAGCATCGATTCTGAAACGTCGCGCGAGATTCTGGAAAACATCGAAAGCCAGGACACAAAGCTCGCTGGAAGCATCCGCGAACTGATGTTTACCTTCGAAGATTTTGGTCGCCTCGATGACACGCAGCTACGCGAACTTTCTTCGGCAGTGGACCGCAAGATGCTTTCGGTGGCGTTGAAGGGGGCGCAACCGGAGCTGCGCGATCGTTTCTTCAAACTCATGTCCTCCCGCGCAGTAGAAATGCTGAAAGAAGACATGGACGCCCTTGGTCCGGTACGCGGCAAAGATGTTGTGAAAGCCCACGGCGAGATGGTCAGCCTGGCGCGACGGCTCGAAGAAGAAGGCAAAATGACGCTGCGCAGCGATGAAGGAGATTCATTTGTCTAGCCTTGTGTTTACATCGATTGAAGCATGGGAGTATCGCGACACCAGCTCTCCCCCAACGCCTGCGCATCCCGCGAAGATGAGCGAGGTACCGGATCCCGCACCGGCACCTGGACACACCGAAGAGCAGGTCAACGCGCGTGTGCAACAAGCGCTGGCTGAGGCCGAACAACGCTGGGCGGCACAGGTGGAAGCGGAACGAAAACAGCGCGATGCGCAAATCAGCGCGGCCCTTGAGGCTTTTTCCGCACAGCGTCTGAGCTATTTTCGCCAGCTGGAAAGCGAGGTCGTCCAGTTGGCATTGGCTGTTGCAAGGAAGATCCTGCAGCGTGAGGCAGCGCTTGATCCCAGCATGCTTGCCGCTTTGGTGCGCATCGCGCTCGATCGCATGAGCGCCGGTCCAGCCGTGCGTTTGCGGCTTGCCCCCGCCGAGGCAGCGGCGTGGCAACAGGGGAATGCCTTCGCCGAAACGCGATACACCTGCGAGATCATCGCCGACCCGTCGCTGGCCGCAGGCGCGTGTCTGGTGGAAACAGAGCTCGGTTCAGCCGACTTCAGCTTCGAGGCGCAACTCAAGGAGGTCGAACAAAGTTTCTTCGATCTTCTGGCCAGACGGCCCGACAGTCAGAAGATCGCATAGAAACGTTTATGGTGACCGCACGATGATGCAGGCAATGTTTGCCGAACTGCACGAGCGTCTGGAGGAACGTACGCCGGTGCGCTGGCAGGGCCGCGTGCTCGAGGTGACCGGCAACCTTATCGAATCGGAAGGACCGTCGGGCGCCATCGGTGAAGAATGCACGCTGCACAGTGCCGCCGGACGCAGCTTTGGAGGTGAGATCATCGGCTTTCGTGGGCGCACGATGCTTTCCATGATGACCGAAGAGCCTGTGGGCATCCGCTTTGGCGATGCCGTGGTCGCCCATGGCCGAAGGCCGTCCGTGCGCGTCAGCGAGGCCATGCTGGGCCGCGTGGTGAGCGCCACGGGCACGCCGCTGGACGGCGGTGGGCCCCTCCGCAGTGCCTGGCACTCCGTCACCATGCCCATCGACGGCCCTGCCCCGCAACCGCTCACGCGTGTGCCTATCCGCGAACCGCTGGGCTGCGGCATCCGCGCGCTGGATGCGTTTGTGCCCTGTGGTCGGGGCCAGCGCCTCGGTGTATTTGGCGGTAGCGGCGTAGGCAAAAGCACCTTGCTGGGCATGATGGCCCGCGGCACCGCCGCTGACGTGATTGTGATGGCGCTGGTTGGCGAGCGTGGCCGCGAGGTCGGCGAATTTCTGGAGGTGCTGGGCGAGGAAGGTCTGCGCCGGGCCGTGCTGGTGGTGTCGACCTCGAATGAATCGCCGCTGCTGCGCCTGCGCGCGCCGCTCACCGCGACCGCGATCGCTGAGGCTTTCGCCGCGCAAGGCAAAAACGTGTTGCTCGTTGCCGATTCGCTCACCCGCTTTGCCATGGCGCAGCGCGAAATCGGGCTCGCGGCGGGTGAACCGCCAACAGCAAAGGGCTACACACCTTCGGTGCTGAACAAACTCGCCTGCCTTGTTGAACGCGCCGGCCGCTTCAAAACCGGCAGCATTACTGCCTTCTACACCGTGCTGATGGAAGGCGACGACCAGCAGGACCCTGTGGTGGACACGGTACGTTCCTTGCTCGACGGCCACATCCTTTTGGATCGCAATCTTGCCGCGCGCGGGCACTACCCACCCATTGCCGTGCTCGATAGCCTCAGCCGGTTGATGCCCTCGATCACCACGCCGCAGCACCTCGAAAAAGCCAAAGCACTGCGTGCGTTGCTGAGCTTGTATGCTCGCTCGGAAGATCTTGTCCGCATTGGTGCCTATCAGCGGGGCACCGACCCACAGCTGGACCGGGCGCTTGAAACCCTGCCGGCGCTACACACATTTCTGCGCCAGGACACGCGCGATCTTTGTTCCTTCGCCGATGCGGAACGGCTGTTGTTCACGCTGCCTTCGTAAGCTGATCTCCCGATGCCGCCACCCTTCACCTTAGCCGCCGTGCTTGCCCTTCGTCAGCAAAAGGAGGAAGCCGAGGAGCGCGCACTGGCAGCGCTCGCCAGGCAAAAAGAAGCGCTGCAAGCAGCACTGCAGCGCTTGCGAAACGAGATCGCGCAGACGGCAGCTTCGCGTGCGCATGAGGTACAGACAGTGCGCAGTGCCGCCCAGCATCAGGCTGCCTACGCGCGCTTCAAGCTCTTGTGCGAAGCGCAGGCTGAACTGCAAACGCAAATAGCCGCCACGGAAGCGCAACAGCGCCAACAGCGTGCGCTGCATCTTGCGGCTCGCAATGCGCGGGAGATGCTTTCCGCCTTACAAACGAACCAGGCCGCCGCGTGGGAAAAAGAACAGCAGGTGCGCGAAGCAAAACGTCTCGATGACCTGTTTGCGGCGCGACGGCTGCGCCTGTGAAGCGGCAGCACCGGTAGGCAAATTTTGCCGATAGGCAAGCGGCAACATTTGCCTACCGGCAAGCGGCATGCATCCGTTTCTCCTGCACATCGAAACTTTTGCCCAAAAAGCGGCGGATAAAAGCTTTGTTTTTCCTAATCATTAGCCTGAAGTTTGGCACGCTGTTTGCTACAAGCCACAGTATGCGCGTGTCCTCCCTATCTGCCGCACCAACCAGCGATCTGCCGCACCCGGCAGCGCCCAGGGATGGTGCGGCGGGACAAAGCTTTCAAACGGTGCTGCACAGCTCTGTGTCCTCGCTCACCCCCGCGAAATCTGGCGGGAAGCCGGAAACGCGCTACGGTTCCGACCGCAAGGCAGGAAAAGGTTCGGGCGATGCCGCATCCACCTACAGCACACCGGCACCGCTTTTTCACACGAATCGAAACACCGTGTCCGTGCTGCCTGGTACAGGGGTGGCGATCTCCGCTCCAGGCGGTATGGCTGGCAGCGGTGATTTTCCGCGGTATCCGCCGGGTAAGGATCAGGTCGCGGCCGTTTTCAGCTCAGCATCATCTGCCGATGAATGCGGCGTCAGTGCAAATGTCGGCGGACCACTCGCAGCGGCAAACCTTTCTGCATCGCCAGGAACAGGTCTTGCCGGTTTGGCCTCGCTCGAAGCACCCGATATGGATCAGGGTGCGCCGGCCTCTCCAAATTTGCTCACCGCAGAGGCGGTTCCCTCGGATGCACCGCTCCCTTCGGCCGATGCGAATCCGGCTCTCTTGGTTTCGACCACCGCCGCGACCAAAGCTGTGGCCGATATGGCGCCATGTCTCAACCCAATTCAACCGCTGAAGCCAACCGCACCGCCCGCCCTCGCTCCCGGGCAGAGCGCCGCAGCAACAGAAGCCTCCTCGAGCAGCTCTTCACTACGGCATGGGCATGCAGCCCTAAAAGGCTTTTCCCTTGCCGCAGCGGAAAAGTCGATTTCTACCCGGGAAAAGGGATTGCAAACCGCAACGGACGTGACCCCCACGACAGCCGATCCCACAAAGCTCGTTGCCACAAGGCAACACGCTATGGCAGATTCGACCGAACCACCCAATCAGCCTTTGCATGCCGAAACGACCACGTCCCTATCAGTGCCGACAAGCGATATTTCGCTTGAAGAAAACGGCAATGCGCTGAGCGGGGACGCGGCAAACCAGCCTGCGCCAGCAGCCGCTGTCAATGTTGTCACGGGCACCAGAACACCGAAGAACGCGGGGAGCGGCACCGGCAGCGCAGGGGTTGCGCCTTCATTTTCCGCGACGTCCTCTGCGGTCCTGACACCGTTCCCTGTTGGATGGGAGGGGAGCGGCGCTGGACCGGGAGTTTCCCAATCGCAAGGACATAGCGGGGACAATACCTCCCAGGCTGCGCCCTCACCGGTGCCGCACGAAGCAGATGCCGTCCTGGAGCCGGGCGTCACCACAGCGCGCCTCCTGCAAAGCTTTTCCCGTTCGGAGATGCAGGTGAAGGTCAATTCGGCGGAGTTTGGCCGGGTGACGATACACACGGCCTACGGACGCGAGGCCATTGCCGCCCAGATCACGCTCAGCAACGCCCAACTCGGGTCGGCACTCGCCGCGCATGTGCCTGCCATTGAGCAAAAACTTGGGCAGGATCACGGTCTGCGCGCTTCCGTTACGATCGACACGCAAACACAGGCCGGCGCAGAACAAAAACAGCGTCAACCCGACACAGCGCCGGCACGCCGCTTCCTCCATACTGCATCATCGGTTCGTGACGGCACCGTGGATTCCATGGTCACGGCAAGCGCGACCTCACGTTCTTCCCTGTCCAGCACAGCCCGTCTCGACATTCGTATCTGATCCCCATTTCCTCTAAGCAAGGAGCACCCATGTCCCACATCAGCGCACTTCATGCCCAGTCAAGCCTGATCAACCCTTTGCCGTCCGTAGCGGCGCCGAAAGCAGCTACGACGGCAAGCACGTCGAGCACAGGAACAAGCACCGCTTCCAGCACTTCGCAAAGCAGCGTGGATTCCCTCGGCAACACCTTTTTAAGCCTGCTTGTGCAGGAGTTGCAGAACCAGGACCCCACCGCGCCCATGGACAGCACGCAGATGGTTGGCCAAATGATTTCACTCAACCAGCTCGATCAGGTGGCCAGCATCAACCAACTGCTAACCAACCAGTTCGGCAGCACTTCCACCACCGCAGGCACAGGCACGGCGACATCGGGCACCGCAGGCACAGGCACGGCGACATCAGGCACGGCGGCTGGGCAGGTCCGCGCTGCAGGTCCGTCAGAGCAGGCCAGAACGGCCGATGTCCAGGCTGCCCTGCAAGCTCTCACCAGCGCTTCCAGTCTTGCCGCGAATCAAACCACGGCAGGCCTCCCCTCCTTCTAATTCAATCCCTTTTCTGGAGCTCACACCATGTCTCTTTTTTCCACGCCGTTATCCGGATTGACGGCCAGTTCCACGGCACTGCAGGCCATTTCCAACAACCTTGCCAACATGAACACCAACGGCTACAAAGCCCAAAGCGCGGTGTTTTCCGATGTGTTTTACCAAAACTACGGCACGAGTGGAAACGCAAATCCGATCCAGATCGGTTACGGCACACAGGTAGAAGGCATGTCGGCGGATCTAACCAATGGACCGGTTTCGGCTACCGGCATTAACTCTAATATGGCGCTTGACGGTGCCGGCTATTTCATCACCGGAAACGCAACCGGCGCGCTCAGCTATACACGCGCGGGCGACTTCACCACCAACACCGCAGGACAGTTGACCAGTCTTAGCGGCGACCTTGTGATGGGGTACCCGGCGGTGGGCGGCACGGTTTCGACCAATGCCAGCCTGCAGCCGATCAACGTCGGTTCAGGGTCTACCTTTCCCGCAAACCCAACCACACAGTTCACGCTCACCACCAATCTCAACGCCTCAGCCGCCGTCGGCGACACGTACACACCTTCACCAATGGCCGTGTACGACTCCCTTGGGGCATCGCACCTGATGAGCGTCACCTTCACCAAAACGGCTACCAACACCTGGAGTTACAACCTTTCCGTGCCGTCAAGTGACGTGCAAGGCGGCACCGGAACGACCACATCGCTCGGTTCCGGTTCTTTAACCTTCGATAGCACGGGAGCGCTCACATCCCCGACAGGGTCGATAGCCTCGCTTTCCGCAGGCCCCTTTACCGACGGCGCCGCGGCCATCAGCCCTACATGGGAGCTAAAAAACAGCAGCGGTGCTTCATTGCTGACCCAGACGGCGACCGCCGACAGCAACAGCGCGCAAACGCAAAATGGTTTTTCCGCCGGCACGATTTCCGGTTTCTCCGTGCTCGCGGACGGCACCGTGCAGGCCTCGTTCAGCAACAACCAGACCCGCGCCATCGGTCAGGTCGCCGTCGCGAATTTCGCCAACCCGGAGGGTTTGCAGCTGATTGGCAGCAACCAATACCAGGTCACCGCAGCTTCCGGCCAGGCGGTGGTGGGCACAGCAGGAAGCGGCGGCCGCGGCACCATCAAGGGTTCAAGCGTGGAACAGTCCAATGTGGATGTGGCCACGGAGCTTTCCGCGCTGATCGTGGCGCAGCGCTCCTATGAGGCCAACGCCAAAGCCATTACCGCGTTCGATCAGGTCGAGCAGGACACCATTCAGATGAAGGCTGCTTAAAACACGCTGAGATTGCGTAGCTGCGAATGAGAGATTTTCACTTCGTTCGCAGCTGCGGAAATCGCAATCTCAACCTCAGTCTCATGGAACTCTCATCTTCGCGGGCAGGCGTTGCGCCATGGTCCTCGCGCCATCGCCTCCATTTGCTCCTCGTTACGCCATTCCACGCCACCCTGCGGTGGGTTCATCAACCGATCTGCAACAAAGGAGGTAGCTTTCATTCTTTGGCAACCGGATTGCCACTTGCTTCCGTAGAACGGCAGCTCTGCACCTGATCCGTGCAAGCGCTTTTCGCAGAAGGGAGCAACGAAGATGACGAACGCCGTGCCCGGCTCAGCAGCTCCCGCCCTTCTGCCTCCCGGTCCTCGGGCTGAATTGCCGGACCCGCTGGCGCGTGCCTACGACCTGCCCTGCACGTTGGTATTGGAAGTTCCGGCGATTGCGTTCAGCGTCGGTTCGCTGATGGGGTTACGCGCCGGCTCTCTTGTGCAAACCGGCGCCCAGCAGAACGAGGATTTATCGCTGAAGGTGAACGGACAGCTCGTCGGAACGGTCGAATTTGATGTGGTGGGTGAACGCCTGGCCGTTCGGCTTACGGGGATGGCATGATCCCGGCACCCATGCAAGAAAATGTTTCGGCGCGGCTTGTCACCCTACAAACCCTCGAGCCTTGGATGGCACGGGTGCGGGCCATCTGGCGTTGGTTCCAGGAACAAGGCAGGCGAAGTGTCCTCCAAAGCAAAAGCCGTCGCTTGCGGGTAAGCGAAACTGTTTCGCTGGGAGAAAAACGATTTCTTTCCATCGTTGAGGTAGACGGTCAAGCGTTTCTGGTTGGGGGCAGTTCGGTAAACGTCTCCCTTTTGGCGTCGTTGGAAAACAACGGAAACGCACACAGCTTTGGCAAAGTGCTTTCCGAGCGCTGGCCCGAAAGGGAATCAGCATGAGACCTCGCCTTTCTATCCTGTTGCCGTTGTTTCTGCTGACAGGGTTGCCTGCGCCCATCGCCGCGACACGCACGATGTACAC
>CAXTRN010000028.1:11155-24106 GCA_964246645.1 uncultured Acidobacteriaceae bacterium | reverse complement strand
CTCCACCATCGGTCCTGTCATGGATACGGTGCCGCCGCTGACCGGTGGCAGAATCGCCACCTCATCACCCTCTGCGAGCACATAGGACGCGGTCCTGTATTCCTGATTCACGGCTACGGCTGCAGATCGCAATGCATCCGGCAGAAATCGTCCTTCCGCCCGCAACGCTGTGAGCAGATCGGCGACAGAAGCACCCCCGGCCATCTCTCGCCATTCACCATCGGGCGGCAGCAGCGAACGCCATGGGCCAAAGGACAAAAGCCGAATACGCACACCTGTTGGACGCATAGCATGAGAATACGTCAGATGATTTGGGCTTAGGCAGCGGCGTGCTCCTACCGGACTTCCACCGGCCTCTGAGTCATCGACCAAACGCACCGAAGCCGGGCAGTGCCGTCCCTGTTACTTCTTTGCAGCCGCCTTTTTCGTCGACGTCTTCTTAGCGGCCAGCTTCCCAGCAAGCTTTTTCGTAGCTGTCTGCTTTGTCACTGCCTTCTTCGCGACTGCCTTCTTCGCGACTGCCTTCTTCGCGACTGCCTTCTTCGCGACCGCCTTCTTCGGCGTACCGGTTGCCGGCTTCACCGCGGCTTTCTTCTCTGCCCCAACCTTTTTTGCCGCTTTCCCTTTGGCCTTTTCGGCAACGCCGTCCTTAGCCTCATGGTATTGCTCCAGCAACTCATGGCCTTCGTCGGCGAGCTTCTTGGCATCATTCATGGTCTCGGGAACAGGCTCACCCCAGGCGTGCGCGCTCAGGGCAAGCCGGGTCGGCTCGCCTTTTGCATCCTTCATCGGCCCTCGTGGATGAGTAAAATGACGGCGCAAAAATGACCCCTTGCGGAGCATCTTGTCCGGCGTATCGGCGGCTCCCTGCACCCCCGGACGAAGATGCGATCCTTCCTTTTCCGCGAAAAACGCTCTTCCGGCAGCCGGCAAGCCGCCCTTGGGGTCTTTGCCACCTTTCGGCATGGACGAACGGCTCGCGTCCGCGGTCTTCTTCCCTGCCTTTTTCGCCGCCTTCTTTGCTGAAGCTTTCTTTACCGCCATCCCGGGTCACCTTCTGTGTAGGTTGAAGCAACGTGCGGACAGGCTGTTGCCTGCGGGTTGACATTTTCCAGCAAAAGATTGTTGGGGGTGGCAGCGGGTAGTGCGGACTTTTGTGGGTCGCCGATAGCTGCATAAGTATCTGTACAAGGACCCTGGGGTATACTCGGGCGCAGTCCCCGTACTGTCCATCTTCCGCTTGCATAAGGGAGCGTCATGCTCAAAGGTTTTCGTGATTTCATCCTGCGCGGCAATGTCATGGACCTTGCGGTGGCGGTCATCATCGGCGCCGCCTTTACCGCCATCGTCACCGCGCTTACGACCGACATCATCAACCCCTTGCTGGGCGCCGTCATCGGAAAACCGAGCTTTGATTACCTGGTGGCGCACCTGCACGGCGGCGTCATCGAATACGGCAAGTTTCTGACAGCTGTGGTCAACTTTCTTTTGATCGCCGCGGTAGTCTATTTCTTTCTCGTCGTGCCGACACAATACCTGTTGAAGCGCTTCAATCCACCGAAAGCGGAGCCGCCATCCACGCGCGCTTGCCCGCAATGTCTAGGTGAAATTCCCCTCGCCGCGACCCGCTGCAAATATTGCGCTCAGCCGGTTCCAGCCATTGTGCTGTAGCAGCACAAACCGTTCATCTTTGGAGGATCCATGATGCGTCTTCGGACGGCTTCGGCCGTCGCTTTGCTCGCTGCGGCAGCACACGGCTTGGGTGGAAACGGTTCAGCGCAGACAGGGACGCAGGCCCCCGCGTCAGCGCAGACCGTCTTCGGTTTCCGCGACTTCAACCGGCAGGCGAAGTTGGACCAAACATTTATGGCGGTGCCGGACGCCAAACTCGCCGGCGAACACCTGAAAGAACTGACCAAAGCGCCGCATTGGGCCAGTTCGCCTGAAGATTACGCTACCGCCGAATACGTGGCGAGCAAGTTCAAGGCTGCGGGTCTCCAAACCGAAATCGTTCCCTACAAAGTCCTGCTCAACAAACCGGTGAAGATTGAGATCACGGCGACCGACGCGCACGGCAGGCAACTGATGGCCGGACCCACGCCCGAGCACGTAGACGCCAAGGAATACGGCGGTGATCCCTTTCAGGATGATCCGCGCATTCTCCCTGCGTTCAACGGTTCTTCAGCCTCGGGCGATGTGAACGCCGCAGCCGTATACGCAAATTACGGCACCCTGGATGATTTCAAGCAACTGGCCACATTGGGCGTCGACGTGAAAGGGAAAGTCGTTCTCGTCCGCTATGGGCAGAACTTCCGCGGTGTCAAGGCGTATATCGCGCAACAGTACGGTGCCAAAGGCGTCCTCATCTTTTCGGACCCGCAGGACGACGGCTACCAGCGTGGCGACAAATATCCGCGTGGCCCCATGCGGCCCGACTCCGCCGTACAGCGCGGCTCTGTTCAGTTCTTGCCGCTCTACCCCGGCGATCCGGAAACGCCTGGCGTGGCTTCGACACCTGACCTGCCCGACAGCCAACGCATCACCGATCCGGCGAGGATGAACCAGCCGTCGATCCCGGTCAATCCGCTTAGCTATAAAGACGCCGCTCCGATCCTCCAGGCACTTGAAGGCGCCGCCGTTCCGCACGACTGGCAAGGCGGGCTCCCGTTCACCTATCATCTCGGCGGTACCGATGCAGTCAAGGTCCACATGCATCTCGAGCAGGATTACAAGCTCCGCACGATCTGGGACGTGACTGGCGCTATCGACGGCACCGACACCACGAACAAGGACGCCTGGGTGGTGGCCGGCAATCATCGCGACGCCTGGGTTTACGGCGCCGTCGACCCCAACAGCGGCACCGCAGCGATGCTTGAAACCGTGCATGGACTGGGCGAACTGTTAAAAACAGGGTGGAAACCCAAACGCCGCATCGTTATTGCCAGTTGGGATGCTGAAGAAGAGGGCTTGATGGGCTCGACCGAGTGGGCCGAGGGGCACGCCAGCCACCTTGCGCACGCGGTCGCATACTTCAACATGGATGTGGGTGTTTCCGGCCCGAATTTCAACGCCTCTGCGGTTCCCTCACTGAAAACGTTTCTGCGCGACGTCACACGCGAGGTGCCCAGCCCCAAAGGCGGCACCGTTTATGAGCAATGGCGCAAGGATCAGACGGAAAATCCACGTCGTCGCGGAACAAGTGCCAACCCCTTCAGTGCGCCTTCGAATTCGACCGCGAACACGGAGGATGTACGCGTCGGCGATCTCGGCTCGGGCTCCGATTACACCCCTTTCATCCAGCACCTCGGCGTTCCCTCGACGGATATGGGGTCTGACGGTCCTTACGGCGTGTACCACTCGGTTTTCGACAACTACAACTGGTTCATCCGCAACGCCGATCCAACCTTCGTCTATGAGCAGCAGCAGGCGCGCGTCTTTGGGCTCGAAGTGTTGCACATGGCGGATGCCGATGTGTTGCCCTACGACTACCGTCTATACGGGCGCGAGGTGGTCAGCTATCTCGAGGCTGCGCAGAAGCGTGCCGCTGCCGCAGGTCTCAAAGTCGACTTTCAAGCTGCAAACGCCGCCGGTTCGCGCTTCAAAGCGGCCGGAGACCGTATCTTTTTGAGACAGCAAGCCCTCACTGCGACCTCACCAGGCGGAAATCCACAGGCGATTGACAGCTTGAATGTCGCATTACGGGACGCTGAAACGGCATTGCTCAGCGATGTCGGCCTGCCCAAGCGTCCCTGGTTCAAACACCTCATCTATGCTCCGGGCGAGTACACCGGCTATGCCGCTGTGGTCATCCCCGGTGTGAATGAGGGCATAGACGTTGAAGATTCTGCACGGACGCAAGCTCAACTGGACGCGCTCGCGGCGGCGCTGACACGCTCTTCCAAGATACTCGAGACCGCCTCGATGTAGTTACTTCCGTGTATCCCCAAGCGGAGGCAGTGAAGAAAAATCGTGTTCTGCCGATGATGACTGTGCGGACGAACTGCTCACCCCGCTGAGGTCATCATGTACACACTCGTTCTTCTTTTTTGCATCTTCGCCGTCGTTATTTCTCCCGTGTTCATCGACATGTTCTTGAACATGCAGGAGGCGCGGGAGGAACTCCGGGCGCGTCGCCCCTTCGGAATCACGCAGAAGAAAGGCCCACATCTGGTGTGGGCCTCGCCTCGCCTGCGGTAATTTCATTGGTCTTGATTGATCGTGCGGTCTGTGGTTCCAATTCAGAGCACTAACTCCTGAGCGCCATTTGCTCGGTCACAATCTGCGTCAAGTCCGGTTTTTTAAGCCCGTGGAACTCTTCATTGAACTTGTCAACTTTGCTCGACCAGTTCATGGAACAGAACTTCGGTCCACACATGGAGCAGAACGCGGCTTCCTTGTAATAGTCATCCGGCAAGGTTTCGTCGTGCATGCCGCGCGCCGTTTCTGGATCAAGCGACAGGGCAAATTGCTTATCCCAATCGAAGGTGTACCGGGCATGCGAAATCGCGTCATCCCGATCCCGCGCCCCCGGCCGATGCCGTGCAATATCGGCCGCATGGGCGGAAATTTTATAAGCAATGATGCCGTCTTTGACGTCCTTTTCGTTCGGCAGCCCAAGGTGCTCCTTGGGGGTCACGTAGCAGAGCATGGCGGCGCCATGCCATCCGATCATGGCCGCGCCGATGGCGGAGGTGATGTGATCGTACCCGGGAGCGATATCGGTCACCAACGGCCCGAGCACATAAAACGGCGCACCATCGCAAAGCTCGACTTCCTTGTCCACCTGCTCCTTGATCTTGTCCATCGGCACATGACCCGGGCCCTCGATCATGACCTGAACATCATCCTTCCAGGCCTGCCTGGTCAGCTCGCCCAGGGTTTTCAACTCGGCGAACTGCGCCTCATCGGAGGCATCGGCTACCGAACCCGGCCGCAACCCGTCGCCCAGCGAATAGCTGACGTCGTACTTGGCCATGATCTTCGTGATCCGGTCGAAGTTCTCATACAGGAAGTTCTGCTTGTGGTGCGCGGTCATCCACTGTGCCATGATCGCTCCACCTCGGCTCACGATCCCGGTGATCCGCTTCGACACCATGGGGATGTACTGGACCAGCACTCCTGCGTGAATGGTGAAGTAGTCCACGCCCTGCTGCGCCTGCTCCTCGATGACCTCGAGGTAAAGGTCAATGTTCAGGTCCTCCACGCGCTTCACCCGGCCGAGCGCCTCATACAGCGGCACCGTCCCGATGGGCACGGGCGAGTGTCGCAGAATCGCCTCGCGAATCATCGGGATGTCGCCGCCGGTCGAAAGGTCCATCACAGTGTCGGCGCCATAGTGCACCGCCGTGTGCAGCTTCCGCAGTTCCTCATCCACATTCGACACAAGCGCCGAATTACCGATGTTGGCATTGATCTTGCACAGGCTTTCGACACCGATGCACATGGGCTCCAACTCGGGATGATTGATGTTGGCGGGAATAATCATCGTTCCCTTTGCGATCTCCGAGCGCACCAACTCCGGAGCAAGCTTTTCCTTGTGCGCCACAAAGGCCATCTCTTCGGTGACCAGTCCGAGACGCGCGAAGTGCATTTGACTCATATTCGTGTCGCCGGTGCGCAGAGCGGCTTCCCGGCGATTCACGATCCAATCCTTCCGCGGCTGCGGTACACCGTAGCGCGTTTCCACATCCGCCGGCGATTGCTGACCCAATCCAGAACCCCGCTGACTCGAGCCGTTGCCGTTTGCGATCGCTATGCCGTTCTCGACTGTGCTCATCTGATTTCATCTCCTCAGATATTCTGCTGGTTGGCTGTTTTAAGATATTGGAAGATCATCCGGTCACTCGCAAAGTATACCTCCACGAATCGAGACGCATCTGAATGCTTAACGTACGGCTAGCTTGTGTGACCGCTGGACTTCTTGCTCTTTCCTCATTACTCCAAGCACAAACAACAAGCATTCCGGGCGACTGGCGCGAACCGGGGGGCTCCGTTATTCGGATCGCCACCTGCGGTCCCGACCTTTGTGCCCGCCTGGTGCAGATCCGCCCCTCCGCTCCCTCGCTCATCGACGACCACAACCCCGATCCTTCCAAGCGCGCGACTCGGCTGTGCGGCTTGCAGATTGGTTTCCGCTTTCATCCGATCGGAACGGATAAGGCTGAAGACGGCCTTATATACGACCCTAAAAGCGGCAAAACCTACCATGGCGCGATGAGAGTCGAAGGCGATCAGCTTCACCTGCGCGGCTATGTGGGCATCAAGGCTTTCGGCAGAACCGAGGACTGGACCCGCGTGACAGATCCAAAAGCAAGTTGCAGCTGACCGAAACACAAAGCGCTCTCTCTTGCTACAGTGTGTCTGTGGGCAGCGCTTCTTCCCGATCAGGTCTTTTGCAACTTCCGCTCGGCTTCCAATGGGGTTCGGCTACCGCCGGGATCAAGACAAGCGGGAAACCGGACATCGCCCTTGCTTTTTGTCGCGAAGGCGCCAACGCTGCCGCCATGTTTACCGGGAATCAGGTGGTCGCTGCACCGATCCTTGTCGGACGGAACCACCTGGCTGCGACCGGAGGGCGCGTCATGGCGGTTCTCGTCAACTCCGGCAACGCCAACTGCGCGACCGGCGAGAGTGGTGTAGCCGCCTGTCGCGATACCTGTGTCGCCGTAGCTGAACAGTTTGGCTGTGTTTTCGACGAGATTCTCCCATCGTCCACAGGAATCATCGGTGTGCCGCTGCCCGCGGCAAAGATCATCGCAGCCGTACCTAAAGCGAAGGCTGCACTGGGCGATGCCGCCGAGCATGTACTTGCCTTCGCCAACGCGATCCTCACCACCGACACCAAACGCAAGGTCGCGCGCGCCACGCTGGAAGATGAAAACGGTCGCCCCGTCCGGCTTTTCGGTTGTGCCAAGGGTGCGGGCATGATCGGGCCCCAACTGGTCCCGCACGCCACCATGCTGGTGTATCTTTTCACCGATCTCGACGCTTCGCCCGCACAACTGCGGTCGGTACTGGGAACGGCGGTTGAAACCAGCTTCAATGCCATTTCCATCGATGGCGACACCTCCACCAATGACACGGTGCTGCTGCTTGGCAGCGGCAAAAGCGGCGTAAAGGCGAACGACAAGATCCTGACCGCATTTGCAGAGGCCTTGCGACTCGTTTGCGAGTCGCTCGCGCACCAGATTGTGAACGATGGGGAAGGTGTCGGCCATGTCGTCACGCTTGAGGTGACAGGCGCTCGCACGGACGCCGACGCTCGACAGATCGCCCGCAACATCGCGCGTTCTCCACTGTGCAAGACCGCCTGGTCCTCGGCCGATCCGAATTGGGGACGGCTGCTTTGCGCGGCCGGCTATGCGGGCATTGCCTTTGATCCGGCAACGGTGTCGATCTCGATCGCGGGCTTGCCGGTGTTTACACAGGGTACGCGTTCACCGCATTTTGACGAGGCGGCCACGCATACCGCGATGAGTGCGCGGGAATACACCATTGCGCTCGATTTGGGCCAAGGCGCTGGCCGTTGCCGCTTCCTGACCTGCGATCTCACCCATGAGTACGTCACCATCAACGCGGATTATTCGACGTAGCCTGATCTACCCGGCCAGTTCGATCTGGCCCTGCCTCACACTACCCGCCCTCGGCAACTCTTCCACCCTGCAGGAGTGCAGCGACGTGTTCCCTGCTCTCCTGCGCCCAAGTGGTGTTGGAAAGCCAGCCGAGCAGCAGGATCAGGACGCCGCACCCCGTCATCAGCCACCAGATCGGATGCGTGGCCTGGGTGAACGCTGCTCCTTTGGCATGTGTCGCGCCGACAACGGTTCCGGCGACAGCCACGCCGATGGCCGCTCCGACCTGGCGGCCCGTGGAAGCGATCGCGGCGGCGACCCCGGCCTGTGACAACGGCATGCCGGCGACGGCACTGTTGGTGATAGCCGGATTGATCATGCCCAGACCGGCACCGAAGAGTGCATAGGCGCCCAGCAGCAGCGCAAGCGGGGTGTCGATGTTCAAGCGCGTAAGAATCAGCGTGCTCAATACGAACCCGGCGCCCGCGGCCAACAGCGAAGGCCGGGTGCCGCGGCTACCAACCAGCCGCCCTGACCATGGCGCACACACCATCATCAGCACCGCGAGCGGCAAGGTGCACATACCCGTTGTGAAAGCAGAAAAGCCGCGCGCCTGCTGCAGATAAAGTGCATTTAGAAAGAGGAAACCGGCAAAGCAGGCAAATGCGAAGAACGCCAGCAGGGTTGCTATCGCGAAGGGCACACTACGAAAAAGGCGCAAGTCGACCAACGGTTCGCTCCGTCGCGGTTCATACAGCAGAAAGCATCCCCAGGCGATCGCCGAAAGAGTAAAGAGGCCGAGAATGGGCCAGGACGTCTGCCCGGCATGCGGACCTTCGATGACGGCATAGGTTATGGACGCGAGCCCGACAAAAACAAGAGCCTGGCCGACAGGATCAAGCGCCCGCGCTCGGGGCGCCTTGGATTCAGGAACGAAACGAGCGGCCAGCGCCAGGGCAGCCAGCCCGATCGGCAGGTTAATCCAGAACACGGAACGCCAGCCGACAGTTTGGGTCAGGATGCCGCCCAGCAACGGTCCCAGAGCCAGCGACACGCCAGCGACCGCGCCCCAGATGCCGACCGCGCGGGCTCGATCCTTCGGCGACGGAAATACATTCGCAATGATGGACAACGCCACTGGGTTCAGCATGGAGGCGCCGAGCCCTTGCAGTGCGCGAAACGCGATCAGGTTGCCGATCGTGTGCGCCAGGCTGCACAACAGCGATCCAATGAGAAACAGCAGCAACCCGATCTGGAAGACGCGCCGCCGGCCGTAGCGGTCCGACATGGCGCCTGAGAACATCAAGAGGCTGGCGACCACCAGGGTGTACGCATCCACAATCCATTGCAGCCCCGAAAGGTTGGCTTGGAGGTCCTTCTGAATGGCCGGGAGGGCGACGTTCACGATGGTTACATCCATGCCCACCAGCAACAAGCTCATGCAGCAGATCGCTAAAACGAGATTGGGTCGAATATCTTTCATGGTTTCCGTTGTCCCCGTTCAGTGCGGCGTGGAGAGGAACCGCGACCCTTGCATGGGTGCTGCGGGCACCATAGGCGTTTGCATGCGAGCTTGCACGGGCACCCGATGCTGCGCCGCTTTGCCTACTTCTCGGCAAAGTTGTTCTGGTGATCAGGCAAAGCGCCCTGAAGCAGTCATTTGATCATGCCATGACGGCCGGGATGTGTGATCTCCGCGCTTTTCGGCAGCTTTCCCCAGCGTGCCACGCGGGCTGGTGGTCATGCGGAACAGACAATAACCTTTTCCTGCGCGCCCCAAAACCGAAGTCACATAGCCTCCACTGGCGCGTAGGGCGGCTCGCATATATCGTAGAAGCGTCATGGAGCGCGCGAGGGACACAATGGCATTGAAGGTGGATGAAGCCGTACAGCAGGATATGACCGCCGAGGTCGCCGAGTGGATCGAAGCCTTCGATGCTGTCGTTGCACACGATTGGGAACAGGGCGCGGCTGTGCTTTCCGCTTTGCGGACCCGGGCGCGCGAGGCTGGCGTGCCCGCAACCGGTGACGTCACGACCCCTTACCTGAACACCATTCCCAAGCACGACGAGGTGCCCTATCCCGGCGACCGCACGCTGGAGCGGCGTGTGGAAGCACTGATTCGCTGGAATGCGATGGCGATGGTGCACAAGCAGAACAAGCAGGACGCGGGCATCGGCGGCCACATTTCGACGTACTCTTCCCTGGCGACCCTGCTTGAGGTTGGGTTCAACCACTTTTTTCATGCAAATTACGCGAGCGAACAGGGACAACAACCGGGTGATTTCATCTATTTTCAAGGCCATGCCTCGCCCGGCGTGTATGCGCGATCGTTTCTGGAAGGCCGCTTCGACGAAGCCCGGCTCAAAAACTTCCGCCACGAACTGCGCGGTGAGCCGAGCCTTTCCAGCTACCCACATCCCTGGCTGATGCAGGATTTCTGGCAATTTCCCACAGTTTCCATGGGCATCGGACCATTGAATGCGATTTACCAAGCGCGCTTCATGAAGTACCTCGAGAACCGAAGCCTCATCCCGCACACCGACCGCAAGGTGTGGGCCTTTGTGGGTGATGGTGAAACCGACGAAGTCGATACGCTCGGCGCCATCTCCCTTGCCTCGCGAGAAGGGCTCGACAACCTGATCTTCGTGGTGAACTGCAATCTGCAGCGGCTCGACGGCCCCGTACGCGGCAACAAGCGCATCATCGATGAGCTCGAAGGCATGTTCCGCGGCGCCGGTTGGAACGTCATCAAGGTGGTTTGGGGCTCGGATTGGGACGAACTCTTCGAGCGTGATCACCAGGGCTTGCTCCTGAAGCGCATGGAAGAGTGTGTCGATGGCGACTTCCAGGCCTATAAGGCCAAGGGTGGCGCCTATCTGCGCCGGGAGTTTTTCGGCAAATACCCGGAACTGCTGAAGCTGGTGGAAGACAAAACCGATGAACAACTTGGACGTTTGCACCGCGGCGGTCACGATCCTTTGAAGATCTACAACGCCTATAAGCGGGCATTGGAGCACAAGGGCGGCCCGACGGTCATTCTGGCGAAAACGGTAAAAGGGTACGGTCTTGGATCGACCCAGGCCCGCAACGCGTCGCATCAGGAAAAGAAGTTGACCGACGACGCCCTGATTCAGTTCGTACACACCTTCGACATCCCATTGCCGGATGGCGCGGCTCAGGAAGCGGCCTTTTACCGCCCTGAGGCCGACGACCCCGCGATTGCCTACATGCGTGCACGGCGGGAGCAGCTGGGCGGCTTTATGCCTTCGCGTGAGGTCCCCCCACTGAACTTTGCCGCGCCCAAACTCGAGTTCTTCACGGAATGGCTGGGCGGTTCAAAAGGTCGTGCTGTTTCGACAACCATGGCCTTTGTCGCCATTCTGCGTGCGTTGATGAAGGACAAGGCTATCGGCAAACTGATCGTTCCGATCGTGCCCGATGAAGGCCGCACCTTTGGCCTTGAGTCAGCTATCAAGCAGGTCGGCATCTACGCGCCCGAAGGGCAGAAATACACCCCGCACGATTCCGACATGCTGCTCAGCTACCGTGAGGAGACCGACGGGCAGATCCTTGAAGAAGGCATTACAGAAGCCGGCTCCATGGCCAGCTTCACAGCGGCCGGTACAGCGTACACCAACTATAAAGTACCCACCGTCCCGTTCTACATGTACTACTCCATGTTCGGGTTTCAACGCATCGGCGACATGGCCTGGGCCTTTGCCGATTCACGCGGAAAGGGCTTCCTGATGGGCGGCACGGCGGGCCGCACGACCATGCTCGGCGAAGGCTTGCAGCACCAGGACGGCCACTCGCACGTGCTCGCCTCCACCATCCCGACCTGCATTACCTACGATCCCGCCTTTGCCTTTGAGCTTGCTGTCATCGTGCAGGACGGCCTGCGCCGCATGTATGAGGCTGGCGAAGATCGCTTCTTCTACATCACGATGTACAACGAGGACTATGCCATGCCGGCGATGCCGGAAGGGGTGCGCGAGGGCATTTTGCGGGGGCTTTACCGCTTCAATGCGGCGGCGGACGGTAGCCAGCCGGCAGTTGTGCAGCTCTTTGGCTCCGGGCCCATTCTGAACGAAGTGCTGCAGGCGCAAACCATCCTGGCCGAAAAATACGGCGTTGCCGCTGATGTTTGGAGCGTTACCACTTACACCGAGCTACGCCGGGATTGCTTGAGCGTCGAGCGCTGGAACCGTTTACACCCCACCGAACCCGAGCGGAAACCATTTCTGCTCGAAGCGCTGGGCGAGGCACAGGGTCCCATTATTGCCGCCAGCGATTACATGAAATCCCTTCCTGACGGACTTTCGCCTTGGCTCAGCGGCCGCCTGGTCACCCTTGGCACAGACGGTTTCGGGCGCTCGGACAATCGTGAACACCTCCGTCGTCATTTCGAAGTCGATGCGGCGTCCATCGTAGCTGCTGCCATCTCCAGGCTTGTGCGCCAAGGCACGCTGGAGGCGAAAATAGCGGAACAGGTCTTCGCCGACCTGCAGCTTTCGCCGGACCAGCCTGACGCGGCCTTTGCCTGAGCGGCGGGTCCATCGGGGACATAGAAAGTTTGCATACAGAAAGTTTCCGCATAGCGGAACGCATCGTCCCAACCGGGCGAGGGAGCTCCCGGATGCCTGAAAACCCGCTTCTGCCCGATGCCGATCTGCGGGCCTTGCTTGCCTTGACAAAGCGATGCGCGGCGCTGGACGCAAAGATGCTGCGTCAAGCGCCTGCCAAGGGCCGCGGCCAGTTTCTTCCGCTCGCCTCCCGCGAAGCCCTGCTGGCCGGAACCACACAGCACTTGGAAGCAGGAGATCTGCTCCTTGGGGAACACGGCGATGTCACCGTCAGCGCCTTGGCGCCTTTTTCGGTGCCGCATCAGCCGAAACACACGCCGTTGCTGCCGCTACTGGCTGGCAACCCTTCCCGGCTTCTGCTCGCCACCGCCATGGCCGCAGCCCTGCAAGGTGCGACGACGGATCGGGTCGTGCTTGCCTTTATGCGCGCGGGCGAGTCCGCCCCGGAGTGGGGTTCCGCGCTGACCTGGGCGCAGCAACGCCGTTGCCCCCTCGTCGTAGTTTGCGCGGACCCATCCGGCACGGGGATTTTCCGGACGCCTCCTCGCCGGGTCGCGGACGGTTTCACCTGGAGCGAGGTCAACCCCTTCACGCAGCGGCTGCAGCTTCCCGTGCTTTCTGCCGATGGGGAAGATGCCGTTGCCATGTATCGCGTAACACAGGAATCGATCTTGCGGGCGCGCACCGGCGGCGGCCCTGCCCTGCTTTGGGCCATGCTGCCCACCGCCAGGGAAATGCCGACGCGCCACAGAAGTGCGAAACCCGTTCACCGCCTGACCCGCTATTTACGGGCG
>CAXTRN010000028.1:7629-11145 GCA_964246645.1 uncultured Acidobacteriaceae bacterium | reverse complement strand
TTACGGGCGCGCGCAATCTCTCTTCTATAAGCCAACCCAGGTCGCTCGATCATCACCCTTCCCGCGACTTCCCTGCGTGCCGAACCGAGCGCCTTCCCGCTACACTGATACGTATGCTTTTCCGGCAGTCCCCTTGGCGTCTCGGCGTGTCCACCTCTGCTCTGCTGTTCGGTTTTTTCGCGCATCCCCTTTGGGCACAAAGTCAAAGCAACCCTGCCGTCCCGACTCCGGAACAGGTGAAGCCGGAAAGCCTTCCTTCCCTGCCCGCCGGGACCCCCGCACAACCATCCCACGCGGTGGGCTCGCCGGCGGCGGCTCCGCAAACCAGCCCCGCCCCGCAACAGTATCCGGCGCCGCAATCACCTGCGCAGCCGGGTACGGGCCAACCGGCCTACCAGAACCCTCTCGACAAGCCCGTCATCCTACAGCCCGGCCAAACCGTGCAGCCCAGTCAACCTGCACAACCGGTGCCCGTAGAGATAGCGCCGCCGGCGTCGGTCGCCTCGCTCCCTTCTATCCCGACCGACTATGTTGTACCAACGACAGAAGCCCAGGATCATTTCGGCTCAGCCTACATTCCGGTCGATAACGTGATCTATCCGATGGCGCTTCGGCTTTACTCGCTTGGTTACCTGAACACCATCTACATCAGCATGCGGCCCTGGACACGGCGCAGCCTGCTTCATGCGCTCGAAGAATCAGCGTCAGACATCCAGAGCGACGGCAATGAGCAGGCAATGGAGATTTACGCGAAGCTCATGAGCTTCTTGGCGACCGAAACCCCAGGCCCTGCCGGAACCCTGAGCAACGCGATGACCCGCAAAAAGGTGTACGGCGTCGAAAGTACCTACACCCGCATGATGGGCATTACCGGCCTCACCCTGCGCGACAGCTACCATCTCGGCCAAACGATCGTGAACGACTACGGTCGGCCCTACGAGCCCGGCTTTAATAACCTCACCGGGTTTTCAAGTCTTAATGAGTGGGGTCGCTTTTCTTTGTACGTTCGCGGCGAGTATGAACATTCGTCGTCGGCTGTGGGTTACGATCTCGGACTCTCGACGCTGCTGTCCGTGGACGATGAGATTGGCCCGTTCGCACCGCCAAACCAACCGCAAGCTACCATTCCCTACGGCCCGCTGCCCTCGGTGAACCCCTTCCGCTTGCAGGAGGCGAACCTTTCGTTCCATGCGCTGGGGCACGAGTTTTCTGCCGGCAAATCGGATGCCTGGCTTGGGCCCGGGCAGGGCGGCGCCATGGCCTGGAGCAACAATGCCGAGGATATCTACTCGTTTCGCATCAACCGGGTCGAGCCTTTGCATATTCCTTACTTTTCCGCCCTTTTCGGGCCGGTGCGCTACGACTTCTTCGTCGGCACCTTGAAGGGACACACGTTTCCAAACAAGCCCTGGGTGCATTCGGAGATGGTTTCTTTGCGACCAACCCAAAACTTTGAGTTCAGCTTTCAAAGGACCGTGATTTGGGGTGGTGTCGGTCACGAACCGGTAAACTTTTATACCTTTTTTCGCAGCTTCTTCTCGGTCAAAGACACTGAATCCGATCCCGCCAGCAAGCTTTCCGCAAACGATCCTGGTGCGCGCTACAGCGACTTCAGTTTTTCCTGGCGCTTGCCTTATCTCCGCAGGCACGTCACCCTGTACACGGATTCAATCTCACATGACGATGTTTCCCCGATCAGTGCACCGCGGCGGGCGGCATATCGTCCCGGGCTCTTCCTTTCACAGGTTCCGGGACTTCCGAAACTCGATCTCCGTGTGGAAGCTGCAAGCACCGACACATCAACCCTGCGCAGCCTGAACGGCGCGTTCAACTATTTCGAGACAATTCAGCGCCAGGGTTACACCAATAAGGGCTTCATCATGGGCGACTGGATTGGCCGTGAGGCCAAAGGCGGTCAAGCCTGGCTCACCTACCACCTTTCAGGCAACGAGTGGGTTCAGCTTGAATACCTGAACAAGAAAACGCCCAAGGACTTCATCCCTCTCGGCACCACACAGAATCAGTTCAAGATCGATGTGGTGAAGCGTTTGCGACCGGACATTGAACTGAACGCCTGGTTTCAATATGAGCACTGGCGTGCCCCGATCTACCAAACCAATGCGCAAAGCGACACCGTCACCGCCGTTCAGATCACGTTCTACCCGAAATTACGGACAAGTGGCGCTTTGAACGGGAAATAAAGTGGAACAAGAACGGACTCCCCAGAAGGGAGTCCGTTTAGCAATCCGCTGAGGTCAGACCGCGACGATGACTTCGCGTTCCGCAGCGACACAGGCCTGGAAGTACGCCAGCGAGTGCTGCAAACCCTCACGCAACGGCACCCTGGGCTCCCACCCAAGCAGGCGTCTGGCTTTGCTGATGTCTGGACGGCGCTGTTTGGGATCATCCTGCGGCAAGGGGCGAAAGACGATCTCACAATGTGATCCCACAAGAGCCTGAATCTCGCGGGCACATTCCAGAATCGTCCATTCGACGGGATTGCCGATATTGGTCGGATCGTGTTCATCACTTTTCGCGAGTTTAACGATGCCGGCAATCAGGTCGGAAACATAGCAGAAAGAACGCGTTTGCGATCCGTCGCCGTATACCGTTAACGGCTCGCCACGGAGCGCTTGCATCATCAGGTTGGAGATGACCCGTCCATCATTGGCCTGCAGCCGCGGCCCGTAGGTGTTGAAGATGCGCACCATGTGCGTGTTCACATTGTGGTACCGGTGGTATGCCGCGACCAGCGCCTCGGAAAACCGCTTGGCTTCGTCGTACACCGACCGGGGACCAATGGGATTGACGTTGCCCCAGTAGCTTTCCACCTGCGGGTGGACTTCCGGGTCGCCGTAACATTCTGACGTCGAGGCATGCAGAAAACCTGCACCGTAACGACGGGCCAGTTCGAGGGCGTTGCGTGTGCCTTCAGAGCCGACCAGCAGCGTTTCGATCCCGAGCCGCATGTAATCCACGGGACTGGCCGGCGAAGCGAAGTTGAAGACGTAATCGACGCGGCCGACGTCAAAGGGCGTTGAAATATCCTGGGTTTCGAAGCGGAAACGCGGTTCCCGTTCGAGATGCCGCAGGTTTGCCGGATTGCCGGTACACAGGTTATCGACTCCGATCACCCGGTGGCCTTCGGCAAGGAGCGTATCGCAAAGGTGCGATCCCAGGAATCCGGCAGCTCCGGTAACGAGAACCTCGCTTGGCTTTTCCAGCATCAGGCCACCGCCGCGGCCGGTTCGCGGACCGGTGTGACCGCTGAGCGGCCCACGCTGAGGTAGGTGAAGCCGTTCTCCAACATCACCTGCGGATCGTAAAGATTGCGGCCATCAACTACGATCGGATAGCGCATGATCTTCTTCAGCCGGGCAAGATCGAGACTGGCGAAGTCGCTCCAGTCGGTAAGGATCAGCAGGGCGTCGGCATCCTTGGCAGCCTCTTCGATCGAAGACTTGTACCGCAGGGTCGACGACTCCGGCAGTTCCCCTTTGGCACGCTCCATGGCAG
>CAXTRN010000028.1:0-7619 GCA_964246645.1 uncultured Acidobacteriaceae bacterium | reverse complement strand
TGGCAGCGGGATCGTAGACCTCGATGCAGCAGCCCTCGTTGAGCAGCATTTCAATCAGATCGATCGCCGGAGACTCACGCACATCATCGGTTTCGCCCTTGAACGCCAGCCCGAGCACCGCTAGGCGCTTGCCACGCAACGTCCAAAGAGCAGAGCGCACCTTGCCCAGAAAGCGTTTCTTCTGCTCGACATTGATTTTTTCAACCTCATGCAGAAGATTGAAATCGACGCCAAGTTGACCGGCGACGGAGCGAAACGCTGCAACATCCTTCGGAAAGCAGGAGCCGCCGTAGCCGATACCGGGCCGGAGAAACTTAGGACCGATGCGTGAATCGAGACCGATGCCGCGTGCAACCTGTTCCACATTCGCGTCTGCCGCTTCGCACAGATTGGAAACCGCGTTGATGAACGAAATTTTGAGAGCCAAAAACGCATTGGACGCGTGCTTGATGATTTCAGCGCTTTTGGTAGAGGTCAGCAGCAGGGGCGGTGGCGCCTGTACGGAGCAGTCACCGGCAATGGCGCCTTCCACCTCGTAATAGCTGCCACTGGTCAAAGGTGCGTAGATGGCGCTGAGCA
The DNA here is from genome assembly GCA_964246645.1 of uncultured Acidobacteriaceae bacterium. Classification (GTDB taxonomy): domain Bacteria; phylum Acidobacteriota; class Terriglobia; order Terriglobales; family Acidobacteriaceae; genus Granulicella. The sequence continues at coordinate 7,040 of CAXTRN010000028.1, read as the reverse complement.
CGCGAGCCGCGCGAGCGCTGTCAGCGCCCACCACGATGCGGTCCGGATGCAGGAAATCTGCCACTGCCGTGCCTTCGCGCAAAAACTCCGGATTGGAGACAACATCGAACATGTCGCGGCGCACACCGCTACGTTCGATCACGCGCCGAATCCACTCATTGGTGTACACCGGCACCGTGCTTTTCTCAATAATCACCTTGTAGCTGGTGATATGACGAGCGATCTCACTCGCGACCGCCTCGACATACGACAGATCCGCGTCGCCGGTTTCGGACTGCGGCGTACCGACAGCGATGAAGATCGCTTCACTTTCCTGGGTCGCTTCCGCCAGGTCGGTCGTGAAACGGACACGGCCGTTGCAATAACGCCTCATCAGTTCCGGCAGGTGATTTTCGTGAATAAGGGTGTCGCCCTTGCGCAATGCAGCGACTTTGCGCTCGTCATTGTCCACGCACACGACGTTGTGACCCATCTCGGCAAAGCACACGGCTGCCACAAGCCCTACATAGCCGGAGCCTACAACTGCAATCTGATTATTTTTTTCCATGTCCCTCATACCTTGGGGAGATTATCTAGCCTGAAGACGGTTTGATTGTATGTCACTCCTGTGGTACTGGCTACCCTGAACGGGGCAGAGCCGCCCCGCGGCGTACGGTTCTCGCGTAAACTTGCACTAATGAGTACGCCGAACTTTGTGTCCAGCCCAGGGGTCCCGGACCCATCTTCGGTAGACCTGGCTGCGACCGATCGAAAAGCGGACACCACGCTTTCCGATTCGCTGCTTGTCGTTCGCAAGCGCAAATGGATCGTGATCGCCGCCGCGCTTCTGGGCATGCTGTACGGGTTTTACAAGGCGTCGACGCAGCCTCGGCTTTTTGAGGCCTACGGCGATATCGAGATCCGCAGCGGCACCGCCTCGGAATACCGGGTCGCGGTCGCCCCGCTCGCCGAAGACACCTACGACATCCCGACACAAACGGCTATTCTGAAAAGCGACGGCCTTTTGTTGAACGTCGCGCGCGATCTGGATCTTCCCAATAACCCCAGCTTTACCGGTGCTCGGGGACCGTCGCCGCACGTAAGCCTCGACGATCCTGTGGTGCGTCAGGTCATTCTCAGCAATCTGCAAAACTCCATTGAAATCTCCCCTGTTCCGAAGACCGATATCGTGCGTATTACCTGCCGCACATTGAACGCCCAGCTTTCGGCCGATATTGTGAACAAGCTTGTGCGGGAATACATTCAGCGCAGCTTTCAATCACGGTTCGATGCCACAAAAACGGTTTCCAACTGGCTTTCCAATCAACTGGGCGACCTCAAGCAGCAGGTGGAAACCTCGCAAGCTCAGATGATCGACCTCGGCAAGCGCCTGGGTGTGCTCGGCTTCGATACCAGCCACAATGAAATCACCACGAGCATTGACGACCTGACCCGTGCCGCCGGTCAGTCGCAGATCAATCGCATTGTGGTGGAGTCGCGCTATCGTGTGCTCACGGGAATGGATCCCAACGCCCTGGATGCCTCGATTGGCTCGGTAACGGGAACATTCAGTCAGAATCTGAGTGGCTTGCGGCTACAGCGCGAAACCCTGTTATCGCAACTTGCCGGACTCGACACCACGGCAGGACCCAACCTGCCGCGCGAAAAAGCCGTTCGCGCACAGTTGACCGAGGTCGACCGACAGATCGGCGAAGAACAAAAGCGCATCCTGCTGCAAGCAAAAGAAGACCTCAAAGCCGCCCAGGCTAACGAAACGCAGACTCGCGGCGCGCTCGAGTTCGCCAAATCGAACGCCTATAAACTTCGTGACGATCTTGTGGAGTACACGATTCGGCAACGTGAGTTCGAGTCGGAGCGCACCCTTTATGAGGGTCTGCTACAGCGTCTGCGTACCGCCGGCGTCCAGGCCGGTCTGGAATCGCAAGAGGTGGACGTCGTCAATAACGCCGTCGCCCCAATCGGCCCGTCGCTGCAGCCGCGCGGTTCGATCATCCTCGTCGACACCCTCGTCGCTGTGGGTTTGGCGCTGATTCTGGCCTTTATCCTGGAAAGCCTGGACACCAGCCTGAGCAGCGTGGCCGAGATTGAAAGCATCTCCGGCCTTCCCTCACTGGCGCTGATTCCCAAGGCGCGCCGAACAGCGGACCAAACGTCGATGACTCCCGCTCAGCGTAATCTGGTGGTGCTTACCAATCCCAAATCGCAGTTCGCCGAAGCCTTTCGTGCGCTCCGTACCTCGCTGCTGCTTTCCGTCGCCGGACGGGAGCCGCAGGTGCTGCTGTTGACGAGCGCCACGCCCTCCGAAGGCAAAACAACCGCTTCCCTCAATCTTGCCGCGGTGCTCGCGCAACGCGATGTGCGCGTTTTGCTGATCGATGCGGATTTACGCCGTCCAACGGTGCACCATCGCTTCGGTCTAAACGGCAAGATTGGCCTCACCTCGGTGCTGACCGGCAGCGTGACCCTTCAGGACGCGGTACAGAACGTCACCAGTCTGCCCTCGCTGGATGTGCTGGCAAGTGGACCGATTCCTCCGTTTCCGACCGAAATGCTCAGCTCCGACACCATGCGGCAGCTGTTGCAACAGGCGCGCGGCTTGTACACCCACATCGTGATGGATTCCCCGCCGCTGCTTTCGGTGACCGACAGTGTCGTGCTGGCGCGCGAGGCTGACACGGTGGTGCTGATTGTGCGCCACGGTAAATCCACCAAGCACGCCGTGCGCCGCGCCCGCGATTTGCTGCTGCGTTCAGGGGCACGGCTGGCCGGGCTCGCGCTTAACGCCGTGGATCTTAGCTCGCCCGAGTATTACTCCTATTATGGATATTCGGGGTATGCAGGCTACGCCTCTGCGGGGGTCGACAGCAACGCCTGGGAGTCCCAAAACCCACCGCGACCGGGGGGTCCGCAAGCATGATCACCGCGTTCGATTCGCATTCCTCTGCACATCTCTTCAAGCTGCGCTGCCCTGTGTCGCGATGCTTTGTTGTTATTTCGGCACTGTTCTGCCTGTTCGCGATTCCCGGTCGCGCCCAATACAACGGGCCGCCCACGGCTGCGGATCGCAGCGGTGCCGCGGTGCAAACCGATGACCGATCGCTGCTTTTTCCTTCCACGCCGGATAGCGTGCTCACCACAGGGGATCTCCTGTCCGTGCACCTGTTCGGCGATCCTGAGTACAGCGCTGCTATCCGCATCGGCGTGGACGGAACGGCGCTTTTGCCGCTAATTGGCCCCGTTCAGCTGAGCGGATTGAATGTCAGCAGTGCTGAGTTGCTGATCGCGCAAAAGCTCGAGGCTGCGGGCATGTACCGCAACCCACAGATCATTTTGCAGCTGACCGAGGGACCCACGGCCATCGTTACCCTGGGGGGCGAAATGCATGCCGTCGTTCCCGTGGTCGGCTCCCGCAGTCTTTACTCCGTCATCGCCGCCGGCGGGGGTTTACCTTCGAGCGCCAGCCGCACGGTTACCCTCTTGCGGCCCGGGCAGGCACAACCCATCTCTGTCGATCTCGGCAACGATCCCCTGCACAGCGGCGGCGCCAACATTCCCACCTTTCCCGGCGATACCGTCATCGTGTCGCGCATCGGCGTGGTGTACGTCATGGGCGAGTTCCACAACCCTGGCGTGGTGTCGCTGACCAACTACGGTCCGCTCACCTTGACGCAGGTTTCCGCTCTGGTCGGCGGTCCGATTTATGACGCGAAGTACAGTGAATTGCACATCATCCGCACCGTGGGCGACCACCGAACGGTAACCACGCTCAACATTAAAAATGTTCTATACGGGCACGCACCCGACCCCATCATGCAGCCCAACGACATTGTCTTTTTGCCGCCGAGCGCCTTGAAAGAATCCTTTATCAACGGCAGTTTCGGTTCGATCCTCGGGGTCGTCTCTTTTTCCATCGCGGCCATTTCCAGCTTCCGGTAACGATTGCGTGCCCCCATTTCGCGCTCCGCGCACAGTCCGGCTGGCCTACGTGGTCAGCCACCCCATCCAGTACCAGGCACCGCTTTTGCGGCGGATCGCAAAAGAACCGGACATTGATCTGACCGTGCTCTTCGGCTCGGACCTTTCCACGCGCCCCTATCGAGATCAGGGCTTTGGTGTTGAGCTCAAATGGGACACGCCGCTGCTTGAGGGCTACCGCTCGCGCTTTCTGCCTGCCCTGCATGATCCCGGTACCGTGACCGCGACCACCCCGCTCAGCCGCAGCCTTTTGCGTGCCCTGCGGCAGCCGGACGGCACACCAGCCTTCGATGCCGTCTGGGTGCATGGGTACGCGAGCGTGAACTCATTACGGGCCATCTTTGCCGCGCATAGCCTGGGTCTGCCCGTTCTGCTGCGGGCCGAAAGCTGGCTCGGCGACCGGCCTCGACATAGGGTGAAACTTGCGGCCAAGCGACAGTTCTTGCATGCGCTGCGTCACGCTGTCACCGCGGTCTTGCCGATCGGATCGCACAACGCGGCCTACTGGCGCACGTACTTCGGCGCTGCAATGCCTCAGTTCCCGGTCCCGTACGCCGTCGACAATGCCTTTTTCGAGAACCGCACAGCATCGGCTCAGGCGAACCTCCCACAACTGCGTGCGGAACTTCAGCTGGAGCCGGGGCGGCCGGTTGTGTTGTTTGCCTCGAAGTTGCAGGAACGCAAGCGAGCCGGTGACCTCGTTGAGGCGTTCCGCCGGGCTTGCAGCCGCACGGCGCCCGCGTGCCGGCCCTACCTCGTCCTCGTCGGCGATGGCGACCAACGGGCACGGCTCCAGGAACAAACGTCCAGGGCTGGTTTCGACAACATCCGCTTTGCCGGCTTCCGCAACCAGACCGAAGTGCCTTCCTTCTTCGCCCTCGCCAGTCTTTTTGTGCTGCCGTCCCGGCACGAACCCTGGGGCTTGATTGTGAATGAAGCAATGGCGTCCGGTTGCCCGGTCGTGGTTTCTTCCGAGGTCGGAGCGGCTGCGGATCTGGTCGAGCCCGGCGTGACAGGCTTCGTCTTTCCCGCCGGCGATGTCGACGCCCTTGCCGCTGCGCTCGTCCAGGCCCTGGCAGACCCGGCCCGGTTAGCGCAGATGGGTACTGCCGCCGGGCAGCGCATGGTCTCGTGGGACTTTGAAGCTGACGTGCATGGCCTGCGCGATGCCCTCGCCTATAGCACCCATGGGTTCGTCGCCTGAGACCCCAATCCACACACAAAGATCGAAGCACAAGCAAGTTGCTATGCTGAACCCACCCACCCCGGTCCGCACCGCATGAGAATCCTCCACATCGTCGGCTCCATCAGTCCCGCTTGCGGCGGACCCACCGAAGCGATCCGCATGCTGATCCGCTATGCGCCCGTGGGGTACACGGCCGAGGTGGTGACGCTTGACGACCCCGATGCGCCGTTCCTTCGCGAGCTGCCCTTTCCCGTGCAGGGGCTGGGCCGCACGCCGAAACGCTGGTTCGCTCCGGCCTTGCTGCCCTGGCTGAAGCAAAATCGCGAGCGCTTTGACGGCGTCGTCGTGCATGGCCTGTGGGAGTACACCGGTCTCGCTGCCCGGCTCGCCTTGGCGGGCCGCCTGCCCTACGTTGTTTTCCCTCACGGCATGCTCGACCCCTACTTTAAGCACACCTTTCCGCGTAAACACCGGAAAAAGTGGTTGTACTGGCTTTGGGCGGAGTACTGGGTGCTGCGCCGGGCTGCGCGCGTTCTTTTCACCACAGCGGAAGAGCGCGATCTTGCGGCACAAAGCTTCTTTCTACACCGCTGGCAGTCGATGGTTGTGCCGCTCGGCACGGAGCCTCCCCCATCAGATAAGGCGCGGTTGCAAACAGCGTTCAAGAACTGTGTTCCAGCCGTCGCCGGCAAACGGTTTCTTCTCTTTCTTGGTCGTATCGACCCCAAGAAAGGCTGCGATCTGCTGTTGGAGGCTTTTGCGGCGATCGCGTCGCAAGCGTCCGATCTGCATCTGGTGATGGCTGGTCCCGACCCGAAAGACTGGACGGAAGCACTGCGGGCGATCGCCAGTCGGGCCGGGGTAGCGGACCGTGTACATTGGCCCGGCATGCTGCGCGGGGATGCCAAATGGGGTGCCTTTGACCGTTGCGACGCTTTCATTCTTCCTTCGCACCAGGAAAACTTCGGCATCGCTGCCGTCGAAGCCCTGGCTGCTGGAAAAGCCGTGCTCCTTGCCAAACCCGTCAACATAGCGCCGGACTTGGAGCGTGCCGGTTGCGCGCTGGTGGAGCCGGACACGCGCGAAGGAACACTCCGCTTGATCGAACGGTGGCTGGCGCTGCCTGAAACCGAACGCCTTGCGATGGGGCGGCGTGCCCTGGCGACCTTTCAACAGTCGTATGACATGCGCCACAACACCGAAGCCATCCTTCGGGTGTTCGAGACGCTCGTGCCCTCGGCTGCCTCGCCGGTTCAGCCCACCAAGTCCCTCAAGGCCGGGGCACGCTGATGGCCGTCCACGGCAAGCGCTCCGCAGCGTACCGCGCTTCCGATCACATCGGCCCGGAGCACGGCACGGACGCGTACACCCGTCCCGCTTTTTCCGTTGGAAACCGTGCCCGCCGCGCGGTGTGGAACCTTTGCTGGCTGTTGCTGTACCGCACGTCTCCCCGGCCTCTGCATCGCTGGCGCGCCATGCTTTTGCGGCTTTTCGGAGCGCGGCTCGGGCCGGATTGCCACTTTTATCCCGCTTCTCGGGTTTGGGCGCCATGGAACCTGGTCTGTGCCGATCATGTGGCCGCAGCCGATGGGGTCGAACTGTATAACCCATCGCCGATCGAGCTCGCGTCGCATGTCATTCTCTCGCAGGGAGCTTTCATTTGCGGCGCCACACACGATTATAACGACCCGGCCTTTCCGCTGCTGGCATTTCGCATGTGTATCGACCGGTATGCCTGGGTGTGCGCCCGCGCCATGGTCGCGCCGGGCGTCCACATTGGGGAAGGCGCCGTGTTGGGCATGGGCGCTGTGGCTACGCGCGATCTCGAACCATGGACGGTATATGGCGGCAACCCCGCGGTCGCGGTGCGATCCAGGAC